>DASQQR010000484.1:0-9802 GCA_035643335.1 Anaerolineales bacterium | reverse complement strand
ATGTTCGTGCTCGATCTTTGCTTGAACGGCTGAGAACAGAGGTCTGTATGATGGATATTTACATATTGGGTCAACGCTACGTAGTACCTGAAGGCCTGACCATTTTGAAGGCCTTTGAATGGTCCGGCTTCCATTTGACCCGCGGTGTGGGTTGCCGGGGCGGTTTTTGCGGTGCGTGCGGGACCGTTTACAGGATGGCTGACGATTACCGCTTGTACTATGCCCTGGCCTGCCAGACCGTGGCGCAGCCCGGCATGATTCTAGGACAGATCCCGTTTTTCCCCGCGCAGCACCCCCAGTATCACCTTGAAAATCTCGAAGCGAGAGGCGAAGCCTTACTGGCTCTCTATCCGGAAAGCCTGCGTTGCTTCGGCTGCAACACGTGCACGAAAGCCTGCCCTCAGGAAATCGACGTTTTGGGCTACATGGCAGCAGCGCTGCGAGGTGATCTGGCAGAGCTGGCAGACACCTCATTTGACTGCATTATGTGCGGCCTGTGCGTGGCGCGCTGTCCCGCTGAACTGGTGCCGTACAACCTGGCGTTGTTGGGGAGGCGCCTGTACGGGAAATATCTAGCGCCACCCGCTTTGCACCTGCGCCAACGCGTCGTGGACATCGAGAGCGGTCTATTCCAAGAGGTAATGAGCGAGCTGAAATCTCTGCCGGTGGAACAGCTTAGGTCTCGCTACAATAGCCGGCAGATCGAAGCATGAACGCAGAGGCTGTCCCGGAATTGAGCCGCATGGTAAACGCCTATGGACTTTGAATTCTCACCCGATGTACTGATGCTGCGAGATATGCTGCGGCGCTTCGTTCAAAACGAGGCCCGTCCGCTGGAGATGAAATACTTCAACACCGGCAGGCTGGAACCGGAAGAACGGGCACGCCTGCGGAAGGCCGTCGAACAGTTGGGTCTGTGGGGCCTGACGGTGCCAGAGGATTATGGCGGTGGCGGCTTGGATACGGTCACGGCGTGTCTGATCGAGGAAGAGCTGGGGAAGACTTTCATTCCGGTGGACACCGGAGAGGTGACGCCGCTGCTTTACGCCTGCCAGGGGGAGCAAGTGGGGCGCTTCCTCGAACCCGCGCTGATAGGTGAGCGCCGGGCGTTGATAGCAGCACGCGAGCCCGCAGGGCTGCAACCTGAAGCGTGGACGACAACCGCAACGCTGGAGGGAGATGAGTATAACCTCGCAGGGATTAAGTCGCTCTCGACTTTAGCCGAGGCGCAGGATTTCTTTATCATCCTGGCCAAGTTCGCCGCAGATTCAGATTCAAAGGGCCTGACCGCCTTCATCCTGGATGCCAATCATCCGGGACTGGCCATTTCAAAAAACGGCGCACCGGTCTTATCGATAGCCAATGTGCGGGCGAGCAGAGAAGCGATGCTTGGTGAACCCGGAGGAGCATTAGCGCTGGCGACAGAAGAGGCGCGGCGCGCCTGGATCTGCACTGGAGCCCGGTATGTTGGTATGGGGGAACGGTTGATCGAGATGGCCGTTGAGCATGCCAAGGACTGGGTCTCTTTGGGGGCAGCTTTGTCCATGCGGCCCGCTATCCAACGAGCACTGGCTGAGATGCGCGTCGACGTAGACAGCGTGCGCTGGCTTGTCTATCACGCGGCCTGGTCGGCAGACAAGGATCAGGGTCACTCCATACAGGCGTCGGCAGCGCAGGTGCGCCTGGCATCCGGCGAGATGTTGCAGCGGTGTATCGACCGGGTTACGATGGTCTTTGCCGGGCCAGGACCGGCACCTCAAATTGACCCACAACGACTGGCCTACAGCCTTGTGCCATCCGAAACACTTGAATTGGCCTTGAAACAGGCGCGCATGGCAGTGGCAGCGGAAATGCTCGGCCTAGCATAAGCTCGATCTTCCCCAGGAGGGGAGTTGGCAATGTCTTATCCCGAATCTATCCGTCAATCAATGTCTAAAGTGGAGGCCTCCCGGTCTCGCCGTCTCACCGAAACTTATCCACGACTTGCTCCTCAGGAACGAGAGTCGGTTTTGCGCGCCTTTCACCCCGACTATATCGAGGAGGCCTTTCGTGTCCTGAGCACCGGTCCCAACAAGGGTGACCGCACCCCCCGGGAACTGGCAGATGCTTTGGAGGCGCCGGCCCTGATTTCGCCAGGCCAGGTCAGGGTTCAAGATCCGGACAGGGTATGCGACGTGCTGGTGATCGGGGGAGGTGGAGCGGGCGCCAGCGCGGCGCTCCTGGCGCGCGAGAACGGTGCAGATGTGCTGCTCACCACCAAGCTGCGCTTCGGCGACGCCAACACCATGATGGCTCAAGGGGGCATCCAGGCAGCCGATAAGGAAAACGACTCTCCTGCAATTCACTTCCTGGACGTGATGGGCGGCGGGGCGTTTACCAACGACCCAGACCTGGTGGAAGCACTGGTGATGGACGCCCCGAGTGTGATCGCCTGGTTGGAATCCCTGGGCGCAATGTTCGATAAGGACCCGGACGGAACCATGCGCACGATCCATGGCGGGGGCACCAGCCGTAAGCGCATGCACGCTGCCCGGGACTACACCGGCGCGGAGATCATGCGGACCCTGCGCGACGAAGTGCGCGCATTTGGCGATGGAGGCGACTCCAAAGGGGGAGCTACGGCTGCAATCCAGGTATGGGAGTTCCGCCCAGTGGTAGAACTGCTCCTGGACGAGAAGGGCCGGGCTGCCGGGGCAGTGTTAAGAGATCTCGATACCGGAAGGCTGATGGTCGTGCACGCCAAAGCGGTCATCATTGCGACTGGGGGCAGCGGCCGGCTGCACTACCAGGGTTTTCCCACCACCAATCATTATGGCGCAACGGGAGACGGGTTGGTGCTGGCCTACCGAGCGGGGGCGAAGCTGTCATTTATTGACACGATGCAGTACCATCCCACCGGCGCGGCCTACCCAGAGCAAATCCTGGGGCAACTGGTGACAGAGAAGGTCCGGGGCCTGGGAGCCCAGGTATGCAACGCGGAAGGGGAGCAATTTGTCTACCCGCTGGAAACTCGGGACGTGGAGGCGGCGGCTTTTATCCGCGAGTGCACTGAAGCGGCACGCGGCGTGGTGACTCCCACGGGCCAGCCGGCGGTGTGGCTGGATGCTCCGATGATCGACCTGCTTAAGAGCCCCGGCACCATCGCTCGCGAGTTGCCTGCCATGGTGCGGCAATACAAGCGCTTCGATATCGATCTGGTGCACGAACCGATCCTGGTATATCCCACCCTGCACTACCAAAATGGAGGCATTGCCATCTGGGCAGATGGCAGCACCGGGGTGCCGGGGCTATTCGTAGCAGGTGAAGCTGCGGGTGGCATTCATGGACGAAACCGTCTAATGGGAAACAGCTTGCTGGACATTTGCGTGTTTGGCCGGCGGGCGGGGAGAACAGCCGGAGAGTATGTTCGAAGCGTGGAACTGAGCCCGGCAAGCCTGGCTCACCTGGAGGCATGGGCCCAGGCGCGAAAGGAGGCCGGCCTGAAGGATGGATTGCCGGCACCGATCCTCTTGCCGGATTACACTCCAAAGGCCAGCGATTAAGCGATAAATTATAGGATTTTTGCGCGCGCGCCGGACTGATAAGCGCGACGGTTGTCTCCCTGCCCAAACCGAGCCCGCGGTTGCGGAAGCGGTGCTCGCAAGGGCAGGGCCAACCTTAGAGTTTGCTAAAAGTTTGCATTTGCCTATTGACAAGGGCAAAAAGTGATCTATACTAGAAAGTGCAGGGAGCGCCAAGAAATTGGAAAGCGACCTCATAAAAGCGGAAGCCGGCGAGGCGTTTGTGTTGACCCCAGTTGAGAAATCAATTGGTGTTACCTGAACGAAGCGTAGGCAGAGGCGCTCACGGCGATGAAACTGGATTGACGAACTGGAAGCGTGATCTTTTAGAACGCGTGGAAAGGGAGCTCAAGAAAGCGGAGCCAAGAGAGTTCTAAAAAAGCGTTTGCGAGTCCTCTCTGGTTGTGCAAGTAATAGAGAGAACACCAGCAAGCGTAAAGGAACAATGAGGTAGGCTGGAAGGTTAGTTGGCGCCCCTGCATTTTTATTGGCGTGGGATGGGGTGACAGTTGAGCTGTAACCCCATCCCACGCTTAATTATTTATTATCGAGCAGGTCCCTGACCTTTTTCCAGACATTCGCAAACATCTCTTCGGTGAGGCGGCCGGTCTGGGTATTCTGCCGGCTGGGATGGTATGAGACCACCATCCAGGGCAAGCCCTTCCCCAATTGGTATACGGCGCCATGGGCAAAATCGAGAGCAGGGATAGAATTGCCATTCTGGCGGTATAGGCGGAGCGTGTTATCAAAGGCGATACGGCCCAGGGCGACAATACCTTCCAAGCGGTTCAATAGTTCCATCTCTCGCGCCAGGTATGGCAGGCAATTGTCCGTTTCGGCACGGGCCGGCCGGTTGGCGGGCGGCGCGCAACGGCAGACGGCGGTAATGAATATGTCCTTCAGCTCTAAACCATCTTCGCGATGGACAGCGGTGGACTGATTGGCGAAACCGGCCTGGTGAAGGGCGCTGAAAAGAAAACTTCCGGAACTGTCCCCGGTGAACATGCGCCCGGTGCGATTGGCACCATGGGCGGCGGGGGCAAGGCCAACGATCAAAACCCTGGCCCGGAAATCCCCAAGCCCGGGAACGGGCTTTCCCCAATAGTCGAAATCCTGGAATGCGCGCCGGCGAACGCGGGCGACCTCTTCTCGCCACGCCACTAACCGAGGGCATTGACGGCAGGAGATGATGGTTCCTTCCAAATCTTTCCAGTCCTGGGTTTTGACAGCCATAATAAAAGCGACCTCCAAGCGTTACTATCAAAAGAGATAGTTCTATTTGCATAGTACTTAAGTTTCAGAATGACGAAGAAAATTATAATCTAATCGAAATTCTGACAAAATCCTTGCAGACCCGGACCGCTGGAGAGCCTACATCCTTTGGGAACAGTTGAAAATGATCTGGCAGGCCTATCCATTTGCGCTTCCCAACCTGATATCAGCCGCAATGCTGGCCTTATTGGCTGTTTATGCGGGATTGCGCCGCGCCCGACCCGGAGCCAGGGCGTTCATGCTGCTGGTACTGGGCCTGTCCTTATGGTCCCTGGGGTATGGTTTTGAATTGACGAATGGCTTTCTGCTGGAAGCCAGCCTCTGGAGCATAGTTAGATATGGGGGGATAGCGATCATCCCAGGAGCCTGGCTGGTATTCAGTCTGCAGTATACTGGAAAAAACGATCATTTAGGCCTGGGCGCTTTTTTTGTACTGATCATTGAGCCCATCTACGCGCTAGTTGGGCTCGGATTCCATATTTATCCTTGGTTAGCCTGGTATTTCCCGCCAATAGATCTGAATAATAGCGTAATCACGTTGGATTTTCTAGCCAACAACGTGGTTCTGGTGCACAGTGCATATGCATCCTTGCTGCTGCTCTCGGGAGCGATCCTGCTCGTAGAGTTCACCTGGCGGCGGTCAAATTCATCGGCTGGGCAGGCGAGCCTGCTATCAGCCGGCATACTGTCACCCTGGATCGCGGATAGCATTTCAAGCACGAATCTCATTCCGCCGTACTCCCTCGACCTCGTGCCGGCGGCATTTGGGATAACCTGTGCGGCCCTGGCGAGCGCGCTATTTGGATATCAGTTGTTGAATCCGGAAGCCGCGCCTGGGGAAAGAGACCCAGCGGAGCCAGGAAGCAAAGGTGAGGTCCAGCGCGGCTCAGAGAGGGGAAGCTCTGGACCCGAAAACACCGGCGACCTACAGCCCCTGGATGAATACTTGCAAGAAATTGAAGGCAAGTACCGGGCACTCTTCGAGTCCTCAGCAGAGGCATTCTTTTTTTGCACTTCCGACGGCAAGATCCTAGAATGCAATCCGGCCACTTTAGAGCAATTTGGCTATTCCAGGGAGGAATTGCTGAAAGTAAACGCTACCGAACTGGTCATCCAGGAGTCTGCCGATCCGACATTTGAGCCAACCACACAAGAGCGAAAGAACGGATTTTCAATTACCGAGGGCATGGGCCGGGCGAAAACAGGCGAGACATTTCCAATTGAAATAAGAAACCAAATTGTCAAGATCAATAACAAACAGTATATCGCCGTGGAAACCCAGGACATCACTGCACGCAAACAATCTGAGATAGCGCTCAGAGAGTCGCTCTCGAAAACGCGGGCCTTTTACCAGATCAGCCGTTCATTGGCAACGATCAAAAATCTTCCCGACATGCTACAGGCGGTCGTCGATGGCATTGCAGAGGCCTTGCCAGCAGAGCGGGTAACCTTGATCACCTTCGACCTGGAAAATGAAAAGATAACCCATTTCATCCGCGGCGGCAAAAGCTCCGACCAGATCCTGTTCATGTCCTTTCAAGAATTGATGCAGGGGTTGAGCGGCTGGGTATTGCGGGAGAGGAAACCAGCCCTATCGCCAGGGGGCAGGCCGGACGCGCGCGAGTCGCCACGCGTCCAACGACAGCGCCTTGAGGCCGGATCGGGTGCGGCTCTGGTGGTACCCATGGCGTTTGAAGACCGGATCATGGGAACACTCACGGCTGTGAACCTGCTCCACCAACCCGATTTCAGCCGCCAGGATGCGAACCTCTTGATGGCGGTTGGTAACCAGGTGGCTATGTCTCTGCAGAATGCGCGTCTCCTGGAAGAAGCAAAACTGCGGATACAGGAGGCGGAGACCCTGCGCCAATCCGGTAGCGTGGTAACGGCGACGCTACAGTTGGACGAAACCATTGAGAGAATATTGGAGCAGCTGGCCCTAGTTGTACCTTATGACAGCGCGTCCGTACAGCTGCTTCGAGATGGCTATCTGGAAATCGTTGGTGGGCGGGGTTGGATCGATCCAAAGTCAATCCTGGGAATACGTTTCCCCGTACCCTCTGATAACCCCAACACCAAAGTGATCGAAGAACGCCGGCCACACATCTTGGGCGATGCGCCCAGCGCTCACAGCGCTTTCCTGCAAGCGCCCCACAGCCATATCCGCTCGTGGCTAGGCGTCCCGTTGATCACGAACAACCAGGTGATTGGCATGTTGTCTCTGGACAGTGTATATCCGGACTTCTATACACAAAGCCATGCCCGCCAGGCAACTGCCTTTGCGGACCAGGTCGCGATCGCTGTGGAGAACGCGCGCCAGTATGGCTCTGAACGACGACGGGTAGATGAATTGGACGCCCTCAGAGCGGCGATGGCCGATATCTCAACCGAGCTCGAACTGCCTCGGCTGCTTGAGTCGATCCCGGAAAGAGCGACGACTTTACTCGACGCAACCGGAGGGGATTTGGGACTATACGACGAGGATTTCCGGCAAGTCTCCATTGTCGCCAGCCACAACATGGAAGCGGATCACAAGGGAATGCGCATCAACTTAGGAGAGGGCGTAATCGGCCGGATAGCGGAAGCCGCGCATCCGATACTCATTGAAGATTATCGGAACTGGCCAGGCAGATCGCCAACATATGATTGCGAGTCCTGGAGCACCGTGGTGGCGGTTCCTCTGCAAATGGGCGGCCACCTGATCGGAGCAATTATCATCGCCGACACAAATTCCGGAAGGCGGTTTTCTGCAAACGACCAACGGTTGCTAAATCTTTTCGGCCACCAGGCCGCCATCGCTATTCAAAACGCGCGGCACTTCGATGCCGAGCAATCCCGCTCTCGGGAGGCGGAGACATTAAGAAAAGCGGGCGCAGCAGTCGCAGCCACGTTGGACCAATCGGAGGCCATCGACAAGATCCTGGAACAATTGGGACAGGTAGTGCCTTATGATAGCGCTTCAGTACAGCTAATAAGGGATGGCCAATTGGAGATCCTGGGGGGCTGGGGCTGGCCCGACGCAGAATCTATTGTGGGAACGCGATATCCTATTCCAAGCAACAATCCCAATACGCTGGTCATCCAGCAGCGCCGGCCACGTATCATCGAAGACACAACCCTCGAGCACGCGCGGCTCTCGGGGCCCAGCTCCGGCGAGCAGGCCCGTTCGTGGCTGGGAACCCCGTTGATCATCCATGACCGCGTGATTGGCATGCTGGCAGTTCAAAAGCAGGAGCCGAACTTCTACCAACGCAGCCACGCACGTCTGATCACCGCGTATGCCGATCACGTGGCCGTAGCTATTGAGAACGCCAGGCTTTATGCGGCGGAAAAACAGCGCGCGTCCCAATTAGATGCCCTGAATGAGGCCACCGGAGCACTCCTTACCACTATTGACCTGGAAAGCCTGTTGAACCAGATCCTGGCGTCTGCGCGGCACGCCATCCCCAAGGCTGAGAAGGGCACATTACTGCTGGTGGATGAGATCTCGGGAAATTTGGAAATCAAAGCAGTAGCCGGTTATGCCGACCCCAGGATGAGATTGAGCGGCCTCCCGGAGGAAAGAGGTTATGTGATCAAGGCAGTCCAGGAGAAGAAAGCGATTCTCGTCTCCAACCTCGACGATTATCCGGAAATGTACTATCGTGGCGAAATCGAAGAGTTGCTGGCGATCAAATCCGCGATCGTCGCCCCGATGAAGTTCAAGCAGCGTGTTCTTGGGGCTCTATCCCTGAATGCCAGCGAACCCGAGATTTTCGGCCAGGCGGACCTGGACTTGCTGGCCAGTTTCGCGGCGACCGCAACGGCGGCCATTCGCAACGCTCAACTCCACGCAGAAGTGCAGAGGCTGGCAATCACAGATTCGCTCACCAATCTGTATAATCGCCGCGGGCTTTTCGAATTGGGGCAGCGTGAACTCGATCGTTTACGCAGATTCGAGCGACCGCTGGCGGCCATCATGCTCGACATCGACTACTTCAAGAAAATCAACGACACATACAGTCACGCCATCGGTGACCAGGTGCTGCAAGCTTTGGCAACACGCTGCATTCAATACCTGAGGGATACGGACATCCTTGGGCGCTACGGTGGCGAGGAATTTGCCATCTTGCTACCCGAGACGGATGAGAAGAGCGCCTGCCAGGTTGCCGAGCGCCTGCGCGAAAACATGACCCAGTCTCCTATACAAACCGATCGCGGACCGATCTCTATCACTATCAGTTTAGGCGTTACGATGGCGTCAGGAGAGACGAAGAATCTGGCTATCCTATTGGATCGAGCCGATACCGCCATGTATGCAGCCAAGCAAGCGGGTCGTAATCAAGTGGCAATCGGGTGACGGCACAATTTAAAGGATCAGCATGGCGTCCCCGAAAGAATAAAAACGGTAGCCCTGTGCCCTGGCAGCTTGATAGGCTTGCAAGATGGTTTCACGTCCAACGAAGGCGCTCACCAGCATCAGTAAGGTAGAACGGGGCAAATGAAAGTTGGTGATCAAAGCGTCAACCACGCTGAATTCGAATCCCGGCAGGATAAAGAGGTCCGTCGGCCCCACGAAAGGCGCGACAACTTCTCGTGGAGAGGCGCTCCGGGCCGCCGTTTCTAGCGTGCGCACACTAGTGGTCCCGACGGCGACAATCCGGCCGCCAGCAGAACGCGCCTGGGCGATGGTCGAGGCAGTCTCAGGAGTCAGCTGGCACCATTCGGTATGGATGCGATGCTGCTCCGGATCTTCCTCGGTTAGCGGGGCAAAAGTGTCCAATCCGATGTGGAGGGTCACGGAGCAGAAACCGATCCCCCTCTCTTTTAGATTCTGGATCAATTTCTTTGTGAAGTGCAGGCCAGCGGTAGGCGCGGCGGCTGAACCGGGATATTTTGCGTAGACGGTCTGGTAGCGCTCCGGACGATTCAGGGGTTCGTGAATATAAGGCGGCAAAGGAACATGTCCGGCTTTCGGCAGGTACGGCTCC
>DASQQR010000483.1:0-7049 GCA_035643335.1 Anaerolineales bacterium | reverse complement strand
CGCGCTTGTTTGGCGAGGCGCGGGAGCTACGCCGCGGTCGGCGAACTGGGCTCTACCGGTTGACCGTTAACAACGCGGACGGAGATCTGATCGCCGAATTACATGGCATGGCCTACCGCAAAGATACCCGCTTTCTGGAGGATGAAAATGACGTTTGAAGCGCTCCACCAATCTACTTTGGGAGAGTTGCTCAGCATTCAGGCAACTCGTTATGCCAACCAGCCTTTTCTCAAGTTGGGTGAACATCGCTGGACCTATGCTGAAGCCGAATACCAGGCCTCGGCCCTGGCCGCTGGCTTCCGCAAATTGGATTTGCAGGCCGGGGACCGGTTAGCAGTGGTTTTGCCAAATGTCCCGCCGTATGTGCTCACTTTTTTTGCCGCCATGAAAGCTGGTTTGATCCTGGTTCCCATCAATGTGCGCCGCCATTCAACAGAGGTGCACTCGCGTGTTTCCAAAACACGCCCCAAGGCAGTGGTCGCCTTCTCCGATCCGGATACGTACGGTGGCACCGATCACCTCGAGATGGTCTTGTCCTTGCAGGCTGATCTTCCTGAGCTGGAATATGTTATCGCGCTCGATAGCCAGAGCAGCCGCGCAATCTGCTGGAACGAATTGTTGGCCTACACTGCCGCATTGCCCGTACCTTCTCTTGGCCCGCGCTCTCCAGCAGCGATTATTCATACCCTGGGAAGCTCCGGAGAACCGCGCGGTGCCGTGCTGACTCACGGCGGCTTGGTCCGGAACGCCGCGGGTATAGCCGCCTGTCTGGGATGTACACCGGACGATGTATTTCTGGGAACGGTTCCGTTTACCAACACCTTTGGTCTAACCGCCACAATCCTGGCTTGCACCGTAGCCAATGCCCAGCTGGTGTGTTTGCCCAAATACCGCCCTGACCAGGCCTTGGAAGTAATCGAGCGAGAAGGGGTGACGGTCCATAGCGGTGTGCCCACCATGTTTGCGATGGAGATTAACCACCCGGAATACAAACCCAGGATGACGGCCAGTCTGAGAACCGGCATCATGTCTGGCGCGCCCTGTCCGGCGGAATTGGTTAGACGTGTGCGCAAGGAGATGGGCTTCAATCTCTTGGTTGCCTATGGGTTGACGGAGGCTTCTCCGGGCGTGACCATTACTCGCCTCGACGATGGGCCCGTGACCGCCACGGAGACCGTCGGACGGCCGATGGATGATATTCAGATCAAAGCCATCGGGCCAAAAGGAGAGACCCTGCCGCCCGGTGAAGAGGGGGAGCTGTGTGTACGCGGTTACAACGTGATGCTCGAGTACTGGCAGGATCCCGATTCCACTGCCCAGGTATTGGATGAGGATGGATGGCTGCACACCGGTGATTTGGCGATCATCGACCCTAACGGCCCAGTGAGGATCGTGGGCCGTGTCGATGAGGTCATTAATCGCGCCGGCTTTAAGATCTATCCGGGAACAGTCGAGATGGTGCTGCGTTCCCACCCCAATGTGAAAGAAGCCGCCGTAGTCAGCATCCCAGACCTGGTTTATGGGCAGCTCTCGTGTGCCTGCGTCGTGCGCCAAAACGGAACTGATATCAGCGCACAGGACTTGCTTGCTTTCGCCGCGGATCACCTGGCGGATTACGCTCTGCCCGATCGGGTGCTTTTCTTCAACGTTCTGCCTCGCCGCGGGAGCGGCCCGGTCCAGAAAGATTATCTTCGTGAGCGCGTCCGCATTCGCGGCAGAGCCTGGAAGTTCGGCAAGAATGTCGATACCGATGCCATCATTCCCGCTCGTCACTGCAACACCGCTGTGCCTGGCGAATTGGCCCAACACTGCATGGAGGACGCCGATCCAGAATTCGTCGAGAAGATGAGCCGGGGAGATCTGATCGTCGCCGACACGAATTTTGGCTGCGGCTCATCCAGAGAGGTGGCTCCCCTGACGATTAAGGCTGCCGGTGTCTCTGCGGTGATCGCCAAATCTTTTGCCCGCATCTTCTTTCGTAATTCCATCAACATCGGCCTTCCCATCTTGGAATGCGTGGAAGCCGTGGATGGTATCCAAGAAGGCGATGAAATTGAGGTTGAACCAACCACCGGCACGATCCGCAACCTTACCCGCGGGGAGACTTACAAAGCGGAGCCATTCCCGGATTTCTTGAAACGCATTATTGATAGAGGCGGGCTGTTGGCCTACGTCGAAGAGAGGTTAGCCGAACAAAACACGGAAGAGGCCGCGTGATCTCCTTCGATCTCACTCGGGAACAGAGTGATATGCGCGACCTCGCGCACCGGTTTGCCGAAAAGGAGATCCGTCCGGTTGCCGCCGAATTCGATGAGCGCGAAGAAGTCCCCTGGGAGGTAATCCGCAAGGCTGCCCAGTCTGGCTTCCTGTCCTATTTTGTCCCCGAAGAGTATGGCGGTGGTGGCATCACCGATATGCTTACCCATTGCCTGGTGGATGAAGAGCTCTTCTGGGGATGCGCTGGAGTGGGTACGATCCTGGGGGGCACCAGCCTGTGTGCCATGCCCATATTGATCGCCGGGAACGAGAGCCAGAAGGCCAGGTATCTTTCCAGGTTTTGTGATCCAGCCCAGCCGAAACTGGGGGCCTTTGCGCTGACCGAGCCTTCGGCAGGTTCTGATCCAGTGAGTTTAGTCACACAAGCTCACCGGGAGGGTAACTACTATGTGATTAATGGCCAAAAAACCTTCATCACCAACGCAGGTATCGCCGACGTCTACGTGATTTTTGCCACCCTGGATGTCAACCTGGGATACCGCGGTATCACCGCCTTCATCGCTGAAAAGGATTGGGACGGCCTGCTGCCTGGCAAGAAAGAGAAGAAAATGGGCATCCGGGCCTCGCACACGGCCACCCTGGTGTTAGACAACCTCAGGGTGCCGGTTGAGAACCGCCTGGGGGATGAGGGAGAAGGCTTTAAGACCGCCATGAAGACCTTCGAGTACACCCGCACTCACATCGCCATCGCCGCGGTGGGGTTGGCGCGTGCCGCCTATGAGTACGTCTTGGACTATTCTCAGCAGCGGGTCCAATTTGGCAAACCCATCATCCACCACCAGGCAGTCGCTTTTATGCTCGCGGATATGGCCACCCAGGTCGATGCCAGCCGCTTGCTGGCCTGGCGGGCTGCCTGTCTGGCCGACCAGGGGGTGCCTTGCACGAAAGAGGCCAGCATGGCGAAGGCCTTCGCCGCGGACGTCGCCATGAAAGTGACCACCGATGCGGTGCAGATTCTGGGTGGGTATGGATATATGCGTGACTATCCGGTGGAGAAGTGGATGCGCGATGCCAAAATCATGCAGATCTACGAAGGCACCGCTCAAATCCAACGAATGATCATTGCCCGGCATCTGGCTCGGGCACGATAAGAGGCTCTTTGGGAATCGTCGTGGCAAAGCCTATCATGCCGAATCCCAAAGGGCACGATAAAGAGTTTTGGAGGGCTTATGAAAACGTATAACATTGGGGTTATCGGGGGGGACGGGATCGGTCCGGAGGTGGTAGAGGAAGGGCTTAAGGTTCTGCGGGCGGTTTTAAAGGACGAATCCTTTGATTGCGACCTGGTCGAATACCCTTATTCTGGCGCCCATTACCTGAAGACCAAGGAGCTTGTCCCGGAACGCGTCATCGATGAATGGCGTACCTTGGATGCAGTTTTCCTGGGCGCCATTGGCCACCCGGATGTGGAGCCGGGCTTGGTGGAGCGTTCAGTGATCCTAGGTCTGCGTTTTGGCCTGGACCTGTACATCAACTTGCGCCCGATCAAGCTGTACGCTGAACACCTCTGCCCGCTTAAGGACAAAGGCCCGCAGGACATCGATTTCGTGGTCGTCCGTGAGAATACTGAAGGGCTCTACGCTCAAATCGGTGGATTTCTGAAGAAAGGCACTCCCGACGAGGTCGCCACTGTGACGGGCGTATATACTCGCAAAGGTGTTGAACGCGCCATTCGCTATGCCTTTGATCTGGCGCGTGAGCGAGCTGCTCGGCGCGGAAATGGGCACGGACCTCGACTCACTCTGGTGGACAAGTCCAACGCGATCAGGCCGCAGGATATCTGGCGGCGTGCCTTCGATGAGGTCGCCGTGGAGTATCCCGATGTGGAAAGGGATTACGCCTATGTAGACGCCTGCACGATGTGGATGCTGAAGAATCCCGAGTGGTTCGACACGCTCGTCACAACCAATTTGTTCGGAGATATCATCACGGACTTGGGTGCCATGCTACAAGGCGGAATGGGCATTGCCGCCTCAGGTAACTTGCACCCCGGCAAAACCTCGATGTTTGAGCCCATTCACGGCTCGGCGCCCAAATATGCTGGCAAGAACGTCGCCTGTCCGCTTGGCGCCATCATGGCGGTCAGTATGATGCTGGATTATCTGGGTGAGAAAGGGGCTGGCAGACGCATTGAAACCGCGGTCGCCCAATTGCTTTCAAGCGGAGCCATCCCTTCCGCTGACTCCCGCAGCGGCCTGAGTACGACGCAGGTTGGGGATATGGTGGTTGAGGCGTTGTCCAGGCTGGAGGCTGTACCGAAAATTTAGAGATGTGACAGAGTACAGCTCGTATGCAGGGTTCGGCAGCGGGCCGCACGCGCTACCGGGCTCTGCTTCTATCTTTAATCGGGAGTACTCTAAGTTGTTAGTGCACCCCTTTAATCCTAATCCTTGCTGAAAATTGGTCCTGATGGTAGGATAAAGCCGTTATGTTCAACAAAGTGCTGATCGCCAATCGTGGGGAGATCGCCGTCCGCATCATTCGAGCCTGCCGCGAATTGGGCATGCAGACCGTGGCTGTGTATTCAGAAGCCGACCGGCAAGCTCTGCACGTGCGTTATGCCGATGAGGCTTACCTGCTTGGTCCGGCGCCCTCGCGCGAATCCTACCTGCGTGCCGACAAGATTATTGCGATCGCCAAGGAGAGCGGAGCCGGAGCAATCCATCCGGGATATGGCTTCCTGGCAGAGCGCGCCGATTTCTCTCAAGCGTGTGAAGATGAGGGCCTGGCGTTCATCGGGCCCAAGCCTTCCTCTATCGCCGCGATGGGTGATAAAGCCGTGGCCCGTGCTACCGTAGCGGCTTCGGGAGTGCCGGTTGTTCCGGGCACCGAAGGGGAAGGCTCGCTCTCCGATGAGGATCTGCTGAACCTGGCGCCCAAGATCGGTTTTCCGCTATTGGTGAAAGCCACGGCCGGGGGTGGCGGCAAGGGTATGCGCGAGGTAAATAATCTGGATGAGATGCCATCCTTGTTGCAATCCGCGCGCCGAGAAGCGGAAGCCTCTTTTGGCGATGGCAATGTGTATCTGGAGAAGTTGGTTGAAGGGGCGCGCCACATCGAGATTCAGATCCTGGCGGACAACGATGGCCAGGTTCTCCACCTGGGAGAACGTGAATGTTCCATGCAACGCCGCCACCAAAAATTGTTGGAAGAGTCGCCCTCTCCTTTTGTTGGTGAGGACGAGGACCTCCGCCAGCGGATGGGTGAGGTGGCCGTCCGGGCAGCGCAGGCCGTCGATTACGTAAACGCTGGCACGATTGAATTCCTGCTGGATAAGGACAAGAATTTCTACTTCCTGGAGATGAACACCCGTCTGCAGGTAGAGCACCCGGTCACCGAGACCGTCACTGGCGTGGACATCGTCAAAGATCAGATCCGTATTGCTCGCGGACGGCAAATGCGCCACACGCAGGAGGACATCCAGTTGAGTGGGTGGGCTATCGAATGCCGCATTAATGCTGAGGATCCATATAACAACTTCCTCCCTTCTACCGGGCGGATCAGCCATATGCTCATCCCCACCGGGCCAGGGGTGCGGGTGGACACCGGCGTCTACCCCGGGTTTGAGGTCTCGCCTTATTATGATTCGTTGATCTCTAAATTGATCGTGCGAGGCGAGACCCGCGGTGAAGCCATCCTGCGTATGCGCCGCGCTCTGGAGGAGTACAAGATTGTCGGCGTGCGTACCAACATCCCCTTCCACCAGCATCTGATGGATTCTCCTCGCTTTATGGGCGGCCAATACGACACTCGCTTCGTAGAAGAGCGTTTCTCGATGGACTCGGCCGAGGAAGTCAGAGAAGGTTACGCCGAAATTGCCGCCATCCTGGCCACCCTGGTCGCCCACCAGCAGACGGAACGGGCCGCTCACATCATCCAGCGTGGCGAACGCGATACCAGCAACTGGAAGTGGGTCGGGCGTTGGGAACGGATCCATCGTTAGTGCTCAATCGACGAAGTTTTGATTTATCTCGACAGCAGGTATTGACAGGGCTTCTTTATGAAATATGTAACCACCGTCGATGACCAGGAATATATCATTGAGATTGTAGATGATCAGCACGTGGTGGTCGATGGTGTTGCCTATGAGGTGGATTTTGAATCCGTCAGCGGCCAGCCGGTCCATTCCTTGCTGGTAAATGACCGCTCTTATGAGGCCTACGTTTATCCAAGCGATGAGGGCTGGCAGGTATTGCTGCGTGGCACGCTCTACCAGCTGCACGTCGAGGATGAGCGCGAACGCCGTCTGCGGGCCTCATTGGGTGCGGGCCTGGCGGAGTATGGTGAATTCCACCTGAAATCACCTATGCCTGGGATGATCGTGGCGGTTTCTGCCGAAGAGGGCCAGAAGGTTAGCAAGGGGGATGTTCTGGTGATCCTGGAATCGATGAAGATGCAGAATGAGCTTAAATCGCCGCGAGCCGGTACGATTTCGCGGGTGCGCGTCAGGCCTGGGGACAACGTAGAGCAGCGAGAGACCTTGTTGAGTATCGAGTGAAGTTCGGCGAGTGCGGTACTGCCGCACCCGGAATTCAATTCACGCATCCGCTAGGAGGTACCGGGTGGCGAGGGCCGGCCAAGAGCTGGAAGTCAAGCTGTATGTTACGGATCTGGGTGCGCTGGTGCAGCGTTTGGAGGCCTTGGGTGCTCGTATGATCCAGGCCCGCCTGCTCGAAACCAATCTCCGTTTCGATACCCCAGAAAGAGATTTGAGTAAAGCCTATAAGGCTTTGCGCCTGCGCCGGTACAAGGACAATCGGGTTACCTATAAA
>DASQQR010000482.1:0-3595 GCA_035643335.1 Anaerolineales bacterium | reverse complement strand
ACGGGCGTGGGTAAGACCGAGTTGGCTCGAGCCTTGGCCGAGTTCCTCTTCGATGACGAGCAGGCCATGGTCCGCATAGACATGAGCGAATACCAGGAAAAGCACACCGTTTCGCGCCTGGTTGGCGCTCCACCGGGCTATGTCGGGTATGAGGAAGGCGGCCAGCTTACCGAGGCCGTCCGCCGCCGCCCTTACAGCGTCATCTTGTTCGACGAGATTGAGAAGGCTCACAGCGAGGTATTCAACGTCTTGTTACAGCTGCTCGATGACGGGCGACTGACCGACGGACATGGCCGTACCGTGGACTTCCGCAACACGGTGGTCATCATGACCAGCAACCTGGGCAACCAGTTGTGGGAGGGTGGCCACCAGGTTTCCCGCGACCAGGTCACCCAGGTGCTCCAGGCCCACTTCCGTCCGGAGTTCCTCAATCGTATCGATGAAATCGTCATTTTCCACCCCTTGACGAGAGAAGATCTGGCTAAGATCGTTGACATCCAGATGCGCCGGGTATCGGATCTTTTGGCGGAGCGTGGCTATACCCTGGAAGTCAGTGAGGCCGCCCGGGAATACCTGGCGGATGTGGGTTACGATCCTGATTTCGGCGCTCGACCGCTCAAGCGCGCCATCCAGCGCGAAATGCTGGACCCCCTGGCACTCCACATCCTATCGGGCGAGTTCCACGAGGGTGATACCATCCGTGTCGACCGCGGCCCCGATGGCTTAACCTTTACCCCCGTCGCCCGGGTTGAAGCGGTCGAGGCGTAAAAAGGAGAGATGAATATGGATACTCAATTCAGAAAGATATATCACCTCAGTTACGACGAAGAAATGCAGTCTTGGAAGCTGGGGTATGAGGGCGCTGACCAACCTTACAGCTACCACCAAACTAAAGAAGATGCGCTGGAGGCCGGGCGGGAGCTGGCGGGCAACCAACCGCCCTCCCAGCTGGTTGTCCATAAGATGGACGGAACCGTTCAGGACGAATTCACCTACGACTACGACTTTTGAAGAAGACCCCACCAGAAGACCTCCCGTGAGCCGGAGCTCACGGGAGGTCTTTTATGGGATGGCGGCGCTGTGCGTTTCCCGGATTGTCCTATCCCGTCAATGCCCCGAAGATGGCGCCGCTGATGCCAAAGATGATCCCAAAAACTATGTAAACAATTATCAGAAATATAAATCCGATGATGATGGTCAGCAGGGCCTTGGTGTTATCCAGATCCAGTCCCTGGCGAATGGCGATGAACCCTGCAATCAGGGACCAGATCCAGCCGACCAGCACCCCGATGCACGGGATGATGCCCAGGATTTGCGGGGCCTGGGCAAAGCCGATCACCCGCAGCATCTCCCCCACGTCCGCCTGCCCGCCGAAGAAGCTCGTCCCGATGAACCAGGATACTACCGACCATAGCACCCAGCCCACCAGGGCGCTGAGCAAAGTGCCGATAAAGCCGCTAAAGAAGGGCCGGTTTTGAATCGTGGCTCCAATCCCGGAGCCGATCCCGGCGACGATCGCCACGATGATCACCACCAGGGCGGCTTGGCCGGTGGCGGACTGGTCGTGCTCCACTTCCTCAAACGTGTTGACATCCAGCCTGAATATGCCAATGATGCGGTTTAACATTTCATCCTCCTCACTCTCTTTTATGTTGGCCTTAACCTCTAGATTTATTAAACCCCAACCCAGTTGGCGCGTTACGTCCTCCGCTTCCCCAACCGCTTTTCGAGGCTTCCATCCTTCCACCAGTTCCTAATCCCCTTGTCCCTGATCCCCGTTCTTCTGGTCCCCAATCCACCAGAAGTACTGCTTGCTAACCTCCCCATCTACACGTATAATAAACCAGCCAACCGCCGTCAAACTCTGAAAGCCTCTCGCCGGAGAGATCTATAAAGGAGCACCTCAGCCAACCGATTACGGCTTCACCGAATATGCCATGACACCCAGGATGCAACTACTCCCCATTCTAGCCGTGTTGGCTGTCTCGCTGGCCATGGTAGCGGCTTTACCGGTGGCGCTGGGCGCGTCCGGCGAATTGCCTCCGGTAGGACCCGCTCTGGATGCTGTTCCCCAACAAGAATCTGCGCTCCAGGCGACCGCTACGGTAGCTCCGCAGGCTACCCCAGAGACCGCTTCGGAACCAGAGCTCACCGCGGATGGATGGCAGATCGTTGCTCCCGGGATCGATTATCGCGAGTTCCACCTTCCTGACCCGAACAACGTCTTCGTGGCCCGAATGGAGCGCGCCAACCAGGACGTCACTCTGGAAAGCAGCATTGGCCAGGGTAAATTGGCCGAAGGGTTCGAAACCATCAGCGGCCAGGCCCGGCGTTATGATCAGACCATCAATTACTGGGGTCGAAAGTGGGGTGACCGCAATCGCGTCGTCGTGGCCATTAATGGAGATTACCCTGAGGTGGAAGTCCAGGATGATGGGAGCAGAACAATTTATCCCCAGCCGCAGCATGGCCAAATCCAGTCAGGCTGGTATGCTAAACGCTATCCGGATGCCAACGAAGTGACCAGTGGGAATGGCTTTGTTTGGGACCTCGATCGCAGGGCCTATGTTGGCGAATGCGTCACTCATCCTCCCGACAAACAATATATTACTTTTCCTTCAAGTAATACGCAATTGTTTGATGGCGTAAATGTACCCCGCGAGAAAAACCAGCTGATCATTTACACCCCGCAGTACAATTCGAACACCGGGACCGATGATAGCGGGGTCGAGATCCTGGTTGAAATGGAGCGCCCTACCTCGATTCTGTTTGGCCAGGAAAAGGCGCAAGGATATGTCAGAGTCATAAACAACAATAAGGGCTCCACACCGATTCCTTTTGACCACATTGTCCTTTCGGCTCATGGGACCGCGAAAAGCGTGCTGCTTAACCAAAATCTCAAACCGGGGGACAAGATCAGTGTTTCTCAGAAAGTTAAGAATTGCGACTCGAGCCTGACCTTTGACTGGTCGGATTCTTATGCCAGCGTGGGCGGAGACTACTATTTCCTCAAGAACGGCGCCATCCAGAGTTTCCCCACGGATGCTGGCGCCACGGCGCGCCATCCCCGCACCGCGATTGTTTATAACGAGCAATATGTTTACTTTGTCGTCGTTGACGGTCGCGATCCCTGGAACAGCATTGGCATGACGATTGACGAGCTCGCCAGGTTCGCCAAAGACACATTGGGAGCCTCTTTTGGCATTGCGGAAGACGGCGGCGGCTCCTCCACCATGGTGGTCAATGGAGTGGTCAAGAACAATACTTTTTGCAATAACGTATTTTGCAAAGGCCAAATCTTCCTTCCCATTGTGGTTAGTTCCGGAAGCAATGGATCGAGTAATAGTACCAATCCACCGCCATCTGGCGTGCCCACCTCTGTGCCTGATCCCGAAAACGACGCCTACGGGAACGATGGCGTACTAGAACTGGACCCCAATACCGGGGTAATGCAGCGCGCTTTGGTTAATGGCATGATCATGGTGGTCGTGGAACCGATTACGCAAACCGCGACGTTCACCACGGGCCAAACCGTAAGCTTGTATTCCTCGGCGAACCTGCGCCTGGGGCCAGGCACCAATTACGCCTCCCTTGG
>DASQQR010000481.1:0-3985 GCA_035643335.1 Anaerolineales bacterium | reverse complement strand
ACTCCTGGGGATTGGACGCGGATTGCGCGGATGGAACGCGGATCTTATGGTTTCAAAGGGTAGAAGTTGGCGATCAAGTAGAAGACGCCAAAAACGGTAGATCGATTTCATTGTAGCGCCGCGGGGAGCTATGTAGATAGTGGAATGTTTCCTGATTAAATTATGACATTCGTATACTTAAGGGGAATGCTTTTTGCCAGGAATTTCACCACTGAGTCTTTTCATCTACCGGTCGAATGTCACGTCTTCCCCCTCATGGCCGTTATCACCGATCAAGATGCTTTGGATGCGGCCGACTTCCCAGGCTTTGCGAAAGGCTTCTACGACTTTGGGATCGAATTGGCTGCCGGCGTTGGCCAATATTTCCTCATAGGCTGAGCCAGGAGAGAGCGCCGGCCGGTACGGACGCGAGGTGGTCATGGCATCGAAGCTGTCCGCCACGGCAACGATGCGGGCCGACATGGGGATATCCTCCTGGGAAAGTCTGTCGGGATAGCCGTTACCGTCCCAGCGTTCGTGGTGATGGCGCACGACGGGAATGGCCGGGGTCAGGTAGGGGATATCCTTGATCATTTCGAAGCCGGTTACAGGGTGACGCTTGATTTCCGCCCACTCCTCTTCGGTCAACGGCCCTTTTTTGCGCAAGGTGGCCTCCCGGATGTGGATTTTACCGATGTCATGAAGGATTGACCCGAAGCGCAATTGCTCCAACTGCTTGCCTTGCCAGCCCAATTCCTCCGCCAGGATCAGGGCGTAGGCCATGACCCGGTCCACGTGGTCGCGGGTGTACTGGTCGCGCACCTCGATGGCGTTGGACAGCACCGTCAGGCTGGCCTCGTAGGCCTGCTGCAGCTGGGCGACGCGGACCTGGCGCGAGCGAGCCAGGCGAGCGCGCACGGCGGTGATCAGCTCTTCTCGGGTAAGCGGTTTGATCAAGTAATCGTCCGCCCCCAAGTCTTTGCCAGCCAGGATATCCTCTCGCTCCCCCCGGGCGGTCAGGAAGAGGAAGGGAATGGTGACCCATTCCGGGCGAGCGCGGACGGCCTTGAAGAAGGTATAACCGTCCATTTCGGGCATGGAGATATCGGAGAGGATCAGATCCGGCGTAAAGGTGTTCAACTTGTCCAGGGCATCGCGGCCATTGGCGGCCGTGACCACCGAAAAGCCTTCTAAAGCGAGCATTTCCCCCAGCCCCTCTCTCAACGCATGATTATCTTCGACAACCAACAGCGTTTCCCGATTCAATCCATGACCTCTTCAGCCAGGGCCGGCAATCCCGCAGCCGGACGAGCAGCCCGCACAGCGCGCAAAACTGCCTGGGCGATAACTTCGGCTGCGAAAGCACCGACGATATTCACATCAGCATTATGTTCACCGGTAGCCAGCGCAAAGATAGTGTCGCCATCGACCATGGTGTGCGCCGGTCGCACTGTGCGGGCAATTCCATCTTGAGCCATCTGGGCGACTTTGTTGACCTGCTCTTTATTCAGGCGGGCATTGGTGGCCACGACGCCGATGACGGTATTATCCCGGCTGGCGAAACCGAGTTCGTTCCTAGCTGCCCGGGTTTGCATGACTTTTAAGGAGTCCGCGAAATAACCTGCGGATCCCATTTTGGGAGGTACTTCCAGAATCGCTCTTGCTCCAGCGATAATCTTGCCCGTTTGCGGATCAACGACGTCGCCAAAGCAGTTAACGGCGGCAATCGCCCCAACAATTAAGTCATCTCCGATATGCATGCTGGCAGAACCAATACCCGACTTCATCGCCTGGTCCAATCCCAAAATTTTTCCGACGGTCGCACCTGTGCCGGCGCCGGCGTTGCCTTCGGCTGGCGGGCCTTCATTGGCATTCAGGCAGGCCTGATAGCCCATGGTCGCGTCCGGGCGTACACCGGCGCGGCCGAAACCCAGGTCGAAAAGGATAGCAGCTGGGACAATCGGCACTCGGGCTACCCGGACGTCAAATCCGACGCCGCGCTCCTCCAGGTAACGCACTACCCCGGTGGCTGCATCCAGGCCAAAAGCGGAGCCGCCTGCCAGGACCACTCCGTGGACCTCGTTTACCAGATGCATCGGACGCATGGCATCGATCTGGCGCGTGCCTGTGGCACCACCACGCTGGTCAATCCCACCCATTGCCCCGGCCTCGCAAAGGATCACTGTGCAGCCGGTTAGCGCATCCTCATCTTGAGCATGACCGACGCGAATCCCAGGTACGTCGGTGATGGCATGCTTGAGTCTATTCGACATCGAAGACACCTCGGTTCTTTTGAAAGGTATTTTGTTTAGGAAGCCAAATGGGATGAGCTTCCGCAGAAACTTTCTCAAATATACCTTACCAAGACCGGGTTGGCAAACGGGTGGAATATTGCGCTAAATGTACCTTTTTTGTATCCTGGTTATGTACCGGGGTATATAGCCAGGATGAGTGATTTCATTTTAGAATAACGTTTAAAGGAGCATGTTTGTTACGCAAAATAATAAATTGGTTAGGTCCAGATGATGAAAGACACCCTATTCGCATTTGGACCGGAGCGTACGGGGATCGAATGCTGGATTTGACGGGCGTTTGGCGGATGGGATCTTCGTCAGTTCACCTTATCTCCTTCCGGAGGATCTGACGCGGAGCAATCGTCTGATCGACGACGGTGCAAAGAAGGCCGGCCGTGAACCGGCGGAAATCCGGCGCGGCTATAACCTGATGGGGGTGATTGACCTTGGCCGGCCAGATACGCGGCTGGACGAGCCAAAACCGAGGATGATCTACGGTGCGGTCGAACATTGGGTGGGGGAAATCGTGCGCGTTTCTACCGGGATTACCGGCAGGATACTTTCATTTACGACTTTGGGGATTTGACCGGCCGCTTCCCACGCCGACTCCCGGAGAGGCGGCTTGCATCCATGTTGACAGGCACTTTCAATCGAGTATAATTCTGGTGCCCAAGATGGGAGCAACTGGCCCCGTAGCTCAATTTGGCAGAGCAGTTGACTCTTAATCAATTGGTTGGAGGTTCGAGTCCTCTCGGGGTCACCAAAATTTGGAGGGAAAATCCCCCAAAACCCGTGCATCTACCAGTGTGCGGGTTTTTTAGAAAATCACTACCCGAGAAATCTAGGCAGAGGAGATCTGATTGTGAAAGAGCTCCTGGAATTAGGAAAGTTCAAGACCATACTTGCAGATCCACCCTGGAAATTCAAAAACAAAACAGGCAAGGTTGCTCCGGAACACAAAAGGCTATTCAGATATGAAACAATGAGCAACGCTGAGATTATTAACTTGCCTGTTAATGAAATCGCAGAAGATGAATCTCATCTCTATTTGTGGGTTCCGAATGCTTTAATCGGGTTGGGTTTGAAAGTAATGGACGCCTGGGGTTTTACCTATAAAACCAATATCATCTGGTATAAAGTGAGAAAGGACGGCGGACCTGATCGTCGAGGTGTTGGCTTTTATTTCAGGAATGTAACCGAGGTGGTTCTTTTCGGCGTCAAGGGGAAGATGCGGACGCTAAAGCCCGGACGCAAACAGCCGAATATTATTGTGGCAAGGAAAAGGGAACATTCAAGAAAACCGGACCAACTTTACGAGATTATAGAAGCCTGTTCGCCGGGTCCGTATTTGGAACTCTTTGCCAGAGTCTCAAGGCAGGGTTGGGCTGGCTGGGGATATGAGGCAGGCGAATACGAACAGCCGAATAATATCTACAGCGGAAGCGATGCGAATGAAATCGAGGGCAGGCAAATCAGATGCGGATCGATGTCCAGTGATTTTTAGAGAAGCGGGGTTAACCGGAGGAATAACACTTGAGCTTTTATCCCGGGCTATGGTATTCTGGATCCCTCGTAGCGTAGCTCTGCCGGTAATAGATTACCCCCAGCAACAAGATGAACTGTACGATGGCGGTAATGGTGGTTGAAAACTGGTAGTAATAGAACAGGAGCAGGTCCACCATCGTCAGATAGACCAACAAGGCGACATAGCT
>DASQQR010000480.1:0-2065 GCA_035643335.1 Anaerolineales bacterium | reverse complement strand
CAGCCAGGGTATAGCAGACACCCGGGAGCCAGGCCACCCAACCCTCCGGACGGGGCGAAAGCAAGAAGCCCATCACAGTGGCAATCAGGGCACCGCGGAAGAGGGTCAGATAATTGCCTGCGCCGAAGGAGGGCAGCAATTCACCCTCGCCCTTCCGATAGTTTTCGCCCAGCCCGGCCCATACAATGCCAAGTAGGTAGGTGAAACCGAGCGCCGCAAACAACAGCCAGCGAGCTGCATAAAGCGGCTGCCATTCAGATTGGAGCAGCGCGTAGCCCATCGTAAGCGTAAGGACTCCGGCAAAAGCCAAGCCGGCCCAGCGTTTCCGCAGGCCGGATAGATTTGATCTTGCTTTAGTGTGTTCAGGGTGCATGCGCGTAAATGCTTACCAAATATCCGAGTATTTAGGTATAGTTACGCAACTTTCGTAGTTTCGGATTTATAAAAGGTGCGACGCACCTGTGCTTGCTGCTGAGAAAGTGCGTCGCACCTCTACCTACAAATCCCGTTTCGAGAATAACCGGATGGCCAGCGTCAAAGCGAGCAATGTATACAAAACTGCGTACCAGATCATCACCGGGCTGGGCACGGACGGCGAGGAGAAGGGAGAGAATCCCAACGCCCGCACCATCGGTGATTGCATCTCGAAAGCAGCCCGTTTCCACAAGGCCTCGCTCGGGATGATCAGGCTGGAGATAACCCCGATGTTGACCGCTGTCTGGTTCTGCACCATGGCGCCGAACTGCTCGATCCAGCCCCCTAGAAAGGCGATGCCGTACAAACCGAAAACCAGCACGCCGTTGGCCAAAGTGGACAGGAAGGCGCCTCCCATCAACGACACGCTCAACAACAACAAGGCGTTAAGCCAGATCATCGCCAGGCCCTTGGGGACGTTGGGAGCGCGGTAACCGGAGAGCAAGTACACCAGCAGGGTGACCCCGCCGGCCATTAAGACCAGGTACAGTGTCAGCATGACTGCAAACCCCAGCCATTTGCCAGAAATAATCTCCCAACGGCGCAGGGGCTTCGCCACCAGGGTATGAATCGTCCCGGAGCTGATCTCCCCCGAAATCGTCACCACCGAGGTCAACACCGTCATCATGATCGTCAGGAAGTTGACTGCATACAAACCCGCCATGAAGAGGAAATTCCTGATTTCGTTGCTCTGCAAGATGTCGGGCCCGCTCCTGCTCCTGGTGAGCTCCTGGTTGACGTAGTGGAAACCGATACCGTAGACCGCCAGAAAAGCCAGCCCCAAGAGCAGCGCGGCCAGGAGAATTCTGCGCCGCAGCGCTTCACGAAAAGTCAGCCGCGCGATGGTGAAAACCGCCATCACAGGCCCCCATCCGTGCCGACCACCTGGATGAACAGGTCCTCCAGGGAGATGTGTTCCGGCTTCAGGGCGTAAACATCGACGCCCTGGTTCACCAGGTAACGGTTAACAGCGGGTAAATCGCTCTCATCCTTGAGGGTCAAAGATAGATTTTCGCCATCGGCGCGCGCCTCCGGACACCACTGTGCCAAACCGGCGACCACTTCCGGCCGGAGTTTACGGGCACGCACTGTCACCGTGACTTCGCCTTCGACCAGAGTATGCAACGGGCTGATCCTCACCACCTCGCCGTGCTTGATGAACGCCACCCGGTCACATGTGATCTCCACCTCACTGAGCAGGTGGGAGTTCAAGAATACACTGGTGCCCTGATCCCGCAGATCGCGGATGATGTCGCGCACCAGGCGCCGGCCGACCGGATCCAAACCGGAAGTGGGTTCATCCAGGATGACCAGCTTGGGCCGGTTGAGCAATGCCTGGGCCAAACCGATGCGCTGGAGCATGCCTTTTGAGAACGCAGCCAGTTTCTTGTCGGCGTGGGGCGCCAGCCCGACCAGCTCGAGCAGCTCTGGCACACGCTTCGCCGTGACTTGGCGCGGCATACGGTAGAGGTCGGCGTGCAGCTGAAGGAACTCGGTCGCCGTCAGCCATTCGTGGAAGCGAAAATGCTCTGGCAGGAATCCGATCTTTGCCCGCACGCGGTGATCCCCCAAGGAGGCGCCAAACAGGCGC
>DASQQR010000479.1:0-2790 GCA_035643335.1 Anaerolineales bacterium | reverse complement strand
AGATCGCATTGCCATCGCTCTGCAACGCGTACACGGTTTCCGTGAGATTCAGTGGAACCAGGCGATCACATATGGCCAGCTGAACTTGGAGTCGGAACAAGAGCACAGCAAGTATTACTTCGAGGTCGCCGATGTGGGGCGTCTGCGGCAGATGTACGATTTATTCGAGAGAGAATCGCAGGCTGCTTTGGACAAGGACCTGGTGCTGCCAGCTTACGATTACCTGCTCAAATGCTCGCATACCTTTAATGTCTTGGATACACGCGGCGCGATAGGCGTCACGGAACGCCAGGCTTTCTTCGGCCGCATGCGCGAACTGGCCAGCCGGGTGGCCCAGGCTTACCTGGAGCAGCGCCAGCGGTTAGAGTATCCCTGGCTGGATGAGCAGGGGAGGGGAGCTGGCCTGAAGACGGAAGAGCAGAGTGACGAGGACATAAAGGCAACAGCCCAGCCCTCCGAAATCTATCCCGCTTCTCCCCAGCCCTTCTTGCTTGAGATTGGCACCGAGGAGCTTCCCTCCGGCGATCTGGGAGCCGCCTTGGGCCAGCTACGCGCCCGTATCCCCGAACTTCTGGGCGAATTGCGGCTGGATCATGGGGAGATCCACATCATCGGGACGCCCCGGCGCCTGGTGGTCTCCATTGAGAAGCTGGCCGCACACCAGGCCGAACTCGAACAGCTGGTCAAAGGGCCACCGGCTGACCGTGCTTTTGACGCTCAAGGGCAGCCGACCAGGGCAGCCGAAGGCTTTGCCCGCAGCAAGGGCGTGGCAGTAAGCGATTTAGAAATCCGCGAGATGGAGACCGGTCGCTACGTCGCCGCAGTTATCCGGGAAGCCGGCCGTCCCGCCCCGGTCGTGCTGGCGCAGGCCATTCCGGACTTAATCGCCTCCATTCGCTTTGACAAATCCATGCGGTGGAACGTCAGCAATGTCGCCTTTTCACGCCCTATCCGTTGGTTGTTATGCATTCATGGCGACCGGGTCGTGCCATTCGAATACGCCGGATTACAATCGGGAAAGTCCACGCGTGGTCTGCGCTTCTGCAGGCCGGCGCGCATAACCGTGGACTCTCCAGCAGATTACTTCAATGCCCTCTCGAGCCAGGGCATTATCCTGGACCAAGAGCAACGCCAGAGCTCAATCAAAAGCCAAATTGATGCCCTGGCCCATCAGGTGGGCGGGACTGTCGGGGAGGATGCCGCTCTCTTGGCAGAAGTAAATAATCTGGTGGAAGCACCTGGCGCACTGCGCGGCTCATTTGATGCCTTACATCTAAAATTGCCGCGCGAAGTGCTCATTTCGGTGATGAAAAAACACCAGCGCTATTTTCCCATTGAGAAAGATGGAAACCTTCTGCCCTACTTTATCGCTATAGCCAACGCACCCTGTGACGGCGATCGCGGGCTCAAAGAGGACTTGACTCTACAAAGCATGGACCTGGTAATCGAGGGCAACGAACATGTAATCCGGGCGCGCTTTGCCGACGCGGCGTTCTTCGTGAACGAGGATCTGAAAAAACCGCTGGAAGATTATGTGCCTCGCCTCAGTACGTTGACTTTCCAAACCGATCTGGGATCCATGTTGGATAAAACGCGGCGCATCCAGGGATTGGTGGACGGCATAGCGCCGCTACTCGACCTCAGCCCGCAAGAGGGGGCTGAATCCCGGCGCGCTGCCGAGCTCTGTAAAGCTGACCTGGTCACCAAAATGGTCATAGAGATGACCTCTTTGCAAGGGGTGATGGGAAGATATTATGCGCTCAGCTCTGGAGAACCGGAAGAGGTTGCGACCGCGATCTACGAACATTACCTGCCTCGCTCTGCCGGGGATGCTTACCCCAAGACACGCCCCGGCCTGGCTGTAGGGATTGCCGATCGCCTGGACACCCTGGCGGGGTTGTTCGCGGCCGGACTGGCCCCCACCGGCGCCAAGGACCCCTTCGCGCAGCGCCGCGCTGCCCTGGGTTTGGTGGGCAACCTGATTGCTTGGGACCTGGATTTTGACTTGCGAACCGCACTGGCTGCAGCCGCGGGACAGATTCCTATCCCCGCGAGCAAGGAAAGCCAATCCGCTTGCCTGACGTTCATCGTCGAGCGGCTGCGCAACACATTTCTGGACAGCGGCTTTCCATATGACGTGGTGGATGCGGTGCTGGCTTCCCAGGGCCACAACCCGGCCGGTGCTGGCCGGGCAGTGAAGGAGTTAGCGTTCTGGACCCGGCGCGAGGATTGGAATGCCATCCTGCCGGCTTATGCTCGTTGCGTGCGCATCACGCGTGATCTTGAGGAGCACTATCCGGTTGCTCCAAAAGCTTTTGTCGAACCCGAAGAGATGGAGCTGTACACGGCTTTGTTAGCCGCCGAAGCGAGGGGACGTAATCCCGGTTCGGTAGACGATTTCCTGAATGCTTTCCTGCCGGTGATCCCGGTGATCAACCGCTTCTTTGATGAGGTGTTGGTGATGACGGAAGAAACGGTCCAGCGCGAAAATCGCCTGGGGTTGCTGCAAAGGGTATCCGCTCTAGCGGATGGGGTGGCCGATATGTCTCGGCTGGAGGGATTCTAAGGAAGAGGAAACTTATTCAAGCGAAGATGAGGATCCAGATGGCCAACAAAGAGGGCGTTCCTTTAGATCGATTGCTGGTTCTTGTCGAGAGGGCTGTCCGCGGGGATCCAAACCTCCAGATTCAGCTGATCGAGACCATGAGGCAATTGGCCGGTCATCCGACTGCCCCGCGTGATGAACGCGCCCTGGGGGATGTGATAGCTGCAATTCTGATCGGCAACCGC
>DASQQR010000478.1:0-2548 GCA_035643335.1 Anaerolineales bacterium | reverse complement strand
GGTGACTTTCAGTTCGGGTGACATCGTTTACGTCAGCATGGATGGCCAGATCACCGGCAGCGTGGCAGCCCAACCGGAGCAAGTCCAGGTTACCCACATCCTCCAAGGCGGCGAGCATGAAGAGCATGAGGAACACGAGGATGAGCACGATGACTGATATGACCAGCAAAAAACCTCCTTCCAGGCATGCCCACAGATTCGACCTCAAAAACCTCAAGCGGCTGATCCTGGTGCTGGCTGTCACCTCCGCGCTGGCATATTGGGCCATGGTTTCCAATAATTTCGGTGATAAGGGCGTGGCACCAGCAAACGGTAAGGGTCAGATTCCGGAGAGTGTCCCTCCTGCAGAGACCGGGGCGCAAATGGTCATTGACCTGCCACCCATGCCAACATTAATCCCCACTATGGATTCATCCTTGGTCGGCCAGGCGATGCAGCCGCTCCCGTCCCAGGATCCGGTTAGCGTGCCCGCGACTTCCATTCAATCTCCCGTAAAAATCTTCCTGGGCGGCGCCAAACCGTCGACCAAGAAAGTCACCACCGTGACTGTCACCCGTTCGTCGAAATAAATGATGTATAAGAAAAACTTTAGAGCCATGGGCTGCCACATGCTGGCAGCCCTGCACTACCCCAGCCAGCGGGGGGACAAGTTGCTGGACAGAGTGCCTGAATGGTTTGAAGCCTGGGAAGCCTGTTTGAGTCGCTTTCGACCGGAGAGCGAGCTCAACCAGCTGAACAACTCACCGGGAAGGCCTGTGGGGGTTAGCGGGATACTTTGGGCTGTATTTCAGGCCTCCCTGCAAGCCGAAAAACAAAGCGCGGGCCTGGTCACGCCTACCCTGTTGGATCCCCTGGTAAAAGCGGGATACAGCGCCAGTTTCGAACATCTGCCGGCCCACCAAGACGCGCCTGTCCCAGGGCTCCGGTCTCACTTCACGCTTAATTCAGTAGCCTATGAAGCCTCGTTGCGCACCATCCAACTCCCAGAAGGATTGCACCTCGATTTTGGAGGCGTTGCCAAAGGCTGGGCGGCTCACCAGGCTATGAGGCGTCTGCAGGCCTATGGACCAGCTTTGGTGGATGCCGGGGGAGATATCGCTATCAGCGGCCTTCAACCGGGGGGTGAGCCCTGGGCGGTCGGGGTTGAGGATCCCCTCCGACCAGATAGCAGCCTCGAAATATTGATGTTGGGCCGCTGCGGGGTAGCCACCTCGGGCAGGAATTACCGTCGCTGGCAGCAAGGGGGATCCTGGAAGCACCACATCATCGACCCGCGCACCGCTGAACCAGCGAAAACGGACGTCCTCAGCGTGAGCGTAATTGCGCCGACCGTGTTAGAAGCCGAAGTGGCGGCGAAAGTGGTTTTGATCCTGGGGAGCCAGGAGGGGGTTGCGTGGTTGGGAGGGAAGCCGAATTATGCCGGCTTGGTTGTCATGGAAGGTGGTCAAGTTTTATATGGCCCCGGAATCGATCAGCACCTGTATAGAACGGGGAAGCAGGTTCAAAATGTACCTGCATCCAATTGAATCCACCGGGCTTCCTTCCTATTAATCCTCTGAAAGGAAAACATGATTACCAACCCATCCCGTGAAATCGAAACCAGCGAACCGCTGGCCAGCCTGCCAGTCGTGCTGCTCGGGGTGATGACCATCATCGCCGCGACGTTGTCCTCCGTGCTCAGTGCGCCCTATTGGCTGCCCGGCATGAGCTCCTCTTTGGCAGGCGAGGCGCCCAAAGCGTTCTGGTATCTCTCGCGCGGCAGCGCCATGGTGGCCTTCATTCTGCTGTGGATGTCCATGGCGTTTGGCCTGGTGATTACCAACCGGATGGCCCGCCTCTGGCCCGGAGGGCTCATCGCTTTCGATCTGCATCAATTTATGAGCCTGTCGGGCCTGGGATTTGGTTTATTTCACGCTTTGATCCTGCTGGGCGATCGTTTTATTAACGCCGATTTTTTCCAGGTGCTGGTGCCGTTTGCCAGCCGGAATTACCGGCCTATTTGGGTGGGCCTGGGGCAGATCGCTTTTTATGTCTGGCTCTTGCTGATCGGGAGTTTCTACGTTCGCAGGCAGATCGGGCCAAGAACCTGGCGCTGGATTCACTTCGCCAGCTTCCTGGTTTTTGCCCTGGTGATCGTGCACGGGGTGAGCAGCGGAACGGACACCCACACGATATGGGCTAACGCCATCTACTGGACCGCGGGAGGTAGTTTTTTGCTTCTGATGTTCTACCGAGTCATGGTAACGGTGGGCGCTAAAAAAGCCAGGCGTACCTGAGGCTCGAGACAATCCCATCTCTGCAAGCGAATCGGGCTGGTACTTGCCAGCGCGAGACCGGTTACTGGTCCTCTTTCAAGTCCTCGATCAGTTCCTCGATCCGGCTGCGGTTTAGCGGCTCATTGAACCATTCGATAAATCTGATCCCGTGTCGCAGGTAGATGAGATATTCATCCGGATCGACGTCTTTTTGGTAATAATCGTAAATCGTCCAGTTCAGGACATACAGGTTGGCGGCCTGCAGCATGGCGGGCAGGGTGTTCAACTCTACC
>DASQQR010000477.1:0-9820 GCA_035643335.1 Anaerolineales bacterium | reverse complement strand
CGGACCAGCGTGCATCAAGTTCTCCTCCTCGGCGGGAAGGAGAGGTACGATGCGATTCACCAGTTTGCGCACCGTGAACGGCAGGTTGAGGATCACGTTGGCGCACTCGCCATTGGTTAAGGGATGGTCGGGGCTGGCAATTACTACGATGGGCAAATTGGGCATCCGCTCATGAATGGACTGGCAGATCCTTTTTCCGCTGGTGCGCATCGAGGCGGCGTTGACGACAACAACATCGGGGTCAGTGCCGCCCATGCGCGTCAGGGCCGCCTTGCCGGTGGGCACGGATTCGATCACATAGCCTTTTTTCCGCAAACCAGGGATAAAAGACGGGCCATCAGCCCGTTTGCCCTCAATCCACAGTATTGTCGCCCTCATTCGCCTCTTTGCCCTCGTACCCGTCTAACTGCCCTTTGCACACCCCCACATTGCTCAGGTTGTGGAATCGGTGCGAGATATTATACCTATAATCTTAAAAAATCGCAAATGAGATTCGGGATGAATCTTTAACATTTAGCCCCTTCCAGAGCAAATCCCAGAGAGCCCGGATCGAGCTGTATCCGGAAAGTGTGGTAAAAATGAGAGATATGAATCTTAAACAAGAAGCTGCCAGGTTTGCCTTAAATTTCATCCAGGATGGCATGGTTTTGGGATTGGGCAGCGGGTCCACGACCGCGTATTTCGTGGACATGTTGGGAGAGCGCCTGAAAGCCGGCACCTTGCGAGATATCCGCGGGGTGCCTACCTCTAAGGATACCGCCGCGCGGGCGCGTGAGCTGGGCATCCCGCTTACCACGCTCACCGATTTGGCCGGGGAGACGGGCGCGCCGCGCCTGCACCTGACCGTAGACGGGGCCGACGAGGTGGACTCCGATCTCAACCTGATCAAAGGCCTGGGACAGGCACTGCTGCGGGAGAAGATCATCGAGATCCACACAGACCGGTTTGTCGTCATCGTGGACGAAAGCAAGATCGTCTCACGACTGGGCAGCCACGTGCCGCTTCCGGTCGAGATCGTGACCTTCGAGGCCAAAGTGCACGTGCATTGGCTCAGCACGCAGGGCTGCCGGGCTGAATTGTGGCTCGAAGAGGACGGCTCCCCGGTGGTGACGGATAACGGCAATTACCTGGCACGCTGCTGGTTTGAGGGCGGGATCCCGGATGCCTACCAGCTGGCCCAAACCCTGGCCGAGCGGCCGGGTATCGTGGAGCACGGGCTGTTCCTCGACATGGCGAGCGATGTCGTCGTGGCGGGCCCGGAAGGTGTGCGCGTTTTGGAGCGTGAGAAATGAGCGTTAAGATTGCCCCCTCGATCCTGTCTTCGGACTTCGCCCGCCTGGGAGAACAGGTTAAAGAAGCCATTGATGGGGGTGGGGACTTCATTCATGTCGACATCATGGACGGCCATTATGTCCCCAACATGACGATCGGGCCTCTGGTGGTGGCCGCCATCCGCCCGATCACCCAGGCGGCGGGTGTGCCCATGGACGTGCATCTGATGATCGAAAAGCCGGAACGATTGATCCCGGATTTCGCCCAGGCGGGGGCGAGCTCGCTGATCGTGCACGTCGAGACCTGTCCCCATTTGCACCGCACGATCCAACACATCAAAGAGCACAACGTCAGGGCGGGGGTGACCCTCAACCCGGCGACGTCCCTGATCAGCCTGGAAGAGATCCTGCCGTACGTCGACCTGGTGTTGATCATGTCGGTCAACCCGGGTTTTGGCGGCCAAACCTACATCCCCACGAGCACCCAAAAGATCGCTCGACTGCGCCAGACGCTGGACGCGAACGGGCTATCGCATGTCGACATCCTGGTGGATGGAGGCGTGGAGCCCGAAAACGCGGCGGAAATCGCAGGCGCGGGCGCCACCGTGCTGGTGTCCGGCTCGGCGATCTTCAACCAAAAGGCGAGCGTGGCCGAGAACATCGCAACCCTGCGTGCAGCGGCAGGTTGAAACCACCAGGGTTTCGATTATTGGCGGTTGAATGGGACGGATAATCGCGGATTTCGCGGATGAAGGAGGTTTTAAATTAAGCCTTGTAAAGGTTGATCCCCAGTGCTGTTGTCCTGAATGCAAACCTTCGCAAGGCTGTTTGGACCCAGGTTTGGGTCAGCCGCGATAGCGGGCCATGACCTGCTGCAGATCATCCAGGGGTAGGGCGTAGGCGGTATGGCCGTCTCTACCGGTCATGGCCTCGGCGGCGGTCAGGGCGTTGAGAATGGCCTCCTCCACCGCCTCGGCGACTCCCTGGAAGAAGCTATTGAGGTGGTGGTGGGGCAACATGCGGAGATCGTAGGGCTGCTGGGCGTCGCCGGGAAAATGGTTGCCGGTGGCGAAGGCGAGGAAGATATCCCCGCTGGCGTTATAACCCATCCCGCCGGTACGAGCCAACCCGACCGTGGCGCGCTTGGCCAGCCGCTGGCACTGCACCGGGATCAAGGGGGCATCGGTGGCAAGGATGATAATGATTGAACCGGCCTGTCGCGACTGAGTCCAGGGAAACGGGACGATCTCTTCACCGATCTCACGCCCAACCGGCACACCGTCCACTCTGAAATCCGCCCGGTCGCCATGGTTGGCCTGGACCAGGGCGCCGACGGTGAACGCCCCGCTCTCGGTGGTGACGACCCGGGAAGCGGTCCCAATACCGCCCTTGAAATCGTAACAAATCATGCCTGTCCCACCGCCGACATTGCCTTCGGCGACGGGGCCGGATTTGGCCCGGTCCAACGCCTGAAAGAGGTGCTCTTTCTTCACGTGATGCCCAGCCATGTCGTTGAGCCAGTAATCCAAGGTTTCGGCGACCACGGGAAGGGCAGCATAAAAAACCAAAGCCTTCTCCCGCCCGTAAGCGACCATGGCCTCATGGACGGTGCCGACCGCGCCGGTGTTGGTGATGGCGACAGGATAACAGAGCAGGCCCGATTCAGCCAGCCAATGAACACCGGTCATTTCGCCCGTGCCGTTGAAGGTGTGGTAGGCGGCGAAGGCGTTGTCCTTCCAGATTTGGCCGGCGCGCGGCACGACCACGGTAACGCCTGTCCGGGCGACCCGAGGCTCGTCATAAATCAAGGTCGTGTGGCCCACCAGGACGTCTAGGACGTCCGTGATGGCATTGCAAGGCCCGGGGGGCAAGGTACCGATGATGATGCCGAGATCACGCAGTCTGGCTCGAGACATGAAGACCTCCTGAGGGATATCTTATGATGGTATCATGAAAACCCTGACCTGTACGCACGGCAGGCTCTTCGGGAGGTCCCTTCCTGTTACAGTATAATCGGGGCATGTCTGCTCTTTTCTCTGACACTCGTCCAGAAGCCGAAGCTGTATTGATCCACCTGCTGCGCGAGGCCCCATCCTGGCGTAAGATGGAGATGGTTGCGCAGATGAATGAAGCGGTTAAGACGATGATGTTCAACGGCTTGAGAGAGAGATATCCCCGAGACTCATCGGCACTCTTGCGCAGGCGGATGGCCGATTTGCTCCAAAGAGCTTTGAAAGAAAGCGAATAATATGGACTCGAAACACTTAATTGAGATAAAAGCAAATTGACATGGTGCGTAAACGACATAAGAAGAAGCGCCAACATATTGCTCTGTTCACCCCCGCGGATCGGACACGTAAAATTTCCCCGGGGCACAGCATATGGTGAATCGAATTGCCAGCGGTGGCGTGGATCACTTGAGGCAGAATTTCATCCACGTTATGCGTGATTCCGGTTCGCTGGCGGAAGAACCCGAATTTGCCGATCTCTACCGGGCTGAGGATAAGGTAGTCCAGGCCACAGAGCACTGGTTGAAAAAGTATGAAAAACGTCTGGCCGCGGCGCAAAAGAAAGGGCCGGATAAACATCGTAGCCCAGGCGGTATAATTAGGGGGATATGGACCTGTTTGATCACGCATTAAAAGAAAGAATGGCTCAAGAAGCTCCCCTGGCGGCACGCATGCGCCCGCGCACGCTGGACGAGTTCGTTGGGCAAGAGGAAATCGTGGGCGAAGGGCGCCTGCTCCGCCGCGCGATCGAAGCCGACCGGTTGTTTTCCTCGATCATCCTGTGGGGGCCGCCTGGCACCGGTAAAACCACCCTGGCGATGGTGATCGCCAACCACACCCAATCGCACTTCGAGACGTTATCGGCGGTCCTGGCCGGGAAAGCCGAACTTCGCGAGGTCATTTCGGCTGCCCAGGAACGGCGCAAATTGTACCAAAAGCGCACAATCCTGTTCGTTGATGAGGTCCATCGCTGGAATAAGGCCCAGCAGGACGCTCTGCTGCCCCACGTTGAGAACGGGACGATCACATTGATCGGCGCCACCACCGAAAACCCGTACTTCGAGGTGATCGGAGCGCTGGTCTCCCGCTCGCGCGTATTTCAGCTGCGCTCGTTGGAAGACAGAGACGTGCGCCTCATCCTGGAGCGAGCGCTCGAGAATCCTGAGCGCGGCTATGGAAAAAAGAACATCCAGGTGGATGAGGACGCCACCGAACACCTGATCCGGGTGGCAGGCGGCGACGCCCGCAACGCCCTCAATGCCCTCGAACTGGCCGTGGAGAGCACGCCCCCGGGCGAAAATGGAGCTATTCACGTCACCCTGGAGGTGGCCCAGGAATCGATCCAGCGGCGGGCGGTGCTGTACGACAAGGACGGCGATGCCCATTATGATACGATTTCGGCTTTCATCAAATCGGTGCGCGGCTCCGACCCGGATGCCGCCCTGTATTGGCTGGCTAAGATGCTTTACGCGGGAGAAGACCCGCGCTTTATCCTCAGGCGCCTGGTCATCCTGGCAGGCGAGGATATTGGGTTGGGCGATCCGCTGGGCCTGGTGGTGGCCAGCTCGGCCGCGCAGGCCTTCGATTACATTGGGCTGCCGGAGGGCATTTACCCGATCGTCGAGGCGACCCTTTACCTGGCCACGGCCCCCAAATCCAATTCCGCCGGCGCTTACTTCAAAGCCTTCCAGCTGATCGAGGAGGAGGGCAAAACGGATGTGCCTCGCCATCTCCAGGATGCTAACCGCGACGCCAAGGCACTCGGGCACGGCAAAGGCTACCAGTACCCGCACGAAGGACCGGACCATTTCTTGCCCCAGCAGTACTTACCCAAAGCCTTATTGGGGACCTACTTTTACCAACCCTCGACACAAGGCTACGAAGAGCAAGTAGTCGACCGATTAGCTCGCTGGCGGGAAGCACAGCGCCGGGCTTTGGGCATCACGCAGACCGAAGACGTCCCAGAGCTTTCGCAAGTCGAGATCGACGAGATCAAACATAAACACTCTATCTCCAAATCAGGGCGCTAGGACTCATGCCGGTCATCCTGCTCATTCGCCACGGCGAAAACGATTACGTCAAGAAAAAGCGGCTGGCTGGTCGCAAAGATGGGGTGCACTTAAACGAAAAAGGGCGCGCCCAGGCGCAACTGCTGGCCGAGAAGCTGGCTGGGGCGCCCATCAAAGCCGTTTATAGCAGCCCGCTGGACCGGACGATGGAGACCGCCAAACCGATCGCCAAAGCCTTGGGCCTGAAAGTTATTCCTCGCCCGGGCCTGCTCGAGACGGATATCGGCAAATGGCAAGGTAAAAAGCTCAAAAAACTGGGCAAGAAAAAAATATGGCAAGCAGTTCAGCACGCTCCCTCTCTGGTGCGTTTCCCGGAGGGAGAATCCTTCTCCGAGACCCAACAACGCATGTGCTGCGAAATCGAAGCCATTTGCGCCGAGCACGAGCCCCAGGACCTGATCGCTTGCGTCGGGCACTCCGATCCCATCAAGCTGGCCGTGGCTTACTACCTGGGATTGCCTTTGGACATGTTCCAGCGCCTGACCGTAGCGCCTGCCTCGATCACGGCCCTATACCTCGGCGATTCGAGCAGCCGGTTGCTGACGTTAAATTATGATCTTTCGTTAACTTTCTCCAAACCTTGATTCTGGTATACTACCAAAGCGGATCTTTAGGAAGCACCCTGCAAAAGAGCGGATGGCCCACCTGCGATTCGGAGTACGAAATGCCCAGTCAGGAAATTGACCTCAGACCCGTTACCCATATCATGACCGATGCGATCGGCCCTCCGGGAAAACGCGTCTTCTACATTCAGGGATGGGAAAACGATCGTACCATCACCTTAATCGTGGAAAAAATTCAAATCCAATCCCTGGCGGTAGGCGTGGAACAATTCCTGGCGGAACTCAACGAAAAGTTCCCCGATTTGCCGGAGGCTTCTCCGGATTATGTGGAAGAGAAAATGCACATCCATCCCCCCGTAGACCCGCTCTTCCGGATAGGAGAAATCGGATTAGGCTACGACGCCGATAATGACCTGGTCGTGCTCGTGGCTCGAGAACTGCTCGAGGAGGGCCAGGACCCGGAGGAGGGCGCTGTCGTGCGGTTTTGGTGCTCACGTTCTCAGCTCCGGGCGATGTGCAACTGGGGAATTGAGGTCGCTTCTCGAGGGCGTCCCATTTGTCCGCAGTGTGGGGAGCCGATGGACCCGGAAGGCCATTTTTGCCCGAAAAAAAATGGACACCAGGGGTGAGGGGGATGGCGCGCATTTATTGATTAATGTCTACTGCACCGGATCGGGACATCCTTACCGCCCTGCAGCAGGGCGAAGTGACCGTTAAAGGCGAATTTCTATGGGGGTCCAATTACACGTTCTCAGTTCAAGTAAGCCACGAAGACAGCACATACCGCGCCGTATATAAGCCTACGCGGGGTGAAAGACCCTTATGGGATTTCCCCAGGGCCAGCCTGGCGCGCCGGGAGGTCGCCGCTTACCTGGTCAGCGAAGCGACCGGTTGGCGTTTTGTGCCTCCGACCGTTTATCGAGGAAAGGGCCCGATCGGCGCGGGCTCATTGCAGCTGTACGTTGAGCACGATCCTGAATACAATTACTTCAACCTGAGGGACTCCGACCGGCAGCGATTGCGCCCGGTGGCGCTGTTCGACTTGATGATCAATAACGCCGACCGCAAAGGCAGCCACATCCTGTTTGACGGCGATCACAAGATCTGGTTGATCGACCACGGAATCTGCTTCCACCGGGACGCAAAGCTACGCACCGTGATTTGGGATTTCGCCGGCGAGCCAATTCCCGGAGAACTGTGCGCTGACATGACCGGCTTTCTGCAAAGGGTAAGCCCGAAGTCCGAGCTGGCCAAAGACCTCAAGCAATTTATCAGCCGCGAGGAGGTCAGCGCCTTATTCTCTCGCACAGAGCGACTGCTGAAATTTGGACGCTTTCCCAACCCACACCCAAATCGCCGGCCGTATCCCTGGCCGCCGGTTTGAAATAGGAGTAAATATGACCCATTACAAGTTGGCACTGCTCGGGTTCGGAAACGTCGGCCAGGCATTGGCTCGCCTGCTTCAGGACAAAAGGGCAGATCTGCACCGGCAGTACGATCTGACCTTCTCGGTCACCGGAATCGCCACCGGCCGCCACGGGCTCGCCGTGGACCCGCAAGGCCTGGATCTGGATCGTTGCCTGGGAATAATGAAATCGGGGGGCTCTTTGGATCAGCTCAACGACCGAGAGGCGCCTCTGGACAGCTTCGATTTTATCTACCGTTGCAGTGCGGACGCGCTGTTCGAAAACACCCCCGTAAATTACCAGACTGGCCTGCCAGCAGCAGATCACCTGCGCGTTGCCCTGGAGCAGGGCATGCACGCCATCACGGCCAACAAGGGGCCGGTGGTGCATGCCTACCGCCAGCTGGCCGACCTGGCTGAGTCCAAAGGGCGCAAATTTTATTTTGAGGCGGCGGTGATGGATGGAGCGCCGGTCTTCTCTCTCTTTCGCGAGAGCCTGCCAGCAGCCCATCTGCGGGCGTTTCAGGGAGTTTTGAACTCCACCACCAATTTGATCTTGACCCGCATGGAAGCCGGGGAATCCCTGGCCAAGGCGATCACCCACGCCCAATCCATTGGCATCGCCGAGACCGATCCCAGTGGCGACGTGGATGGCTGGGATGCGGCCGTGAAAGTGGCCGCCCTGGTTACGGTTTTGATGGGAATCCGGCTCACGCCGGCGGAGGTGGAGCGCCAGGGGATCCGCCACCTGAGCATGGAGGATATCCAGCGGGCCAAAGCGCAGGGCCGGCGCTGGAAATTGGTGTGTTCTGCGCGGCGTGAAGCGGAAAGAGCCCAGGCGCGGGTCGCCCCCGAAATGGTGCCGGCAAGCTCTCCGCTCTACAGCGTCAGCGGGACGAGCAGCATCATTCAGTTTGAAACCGATGTGCTGGGACCACTTGCGATCATCGAAACCGATCCCGGACCCAGCACTACTGCCTACGGTCTTCTGGCCGATTTCCTGAATGCTGTGCGCAGGTGACCCGCCCTTATCGGGTCATTTGCCCGCAAACGGCAAATAACGGTGCCACTGCTTCAGTTCATAAGCGCCGATATCCGGACGGCCGTCATCCCGCGGTCGGCCATCCAGGTCAGTGTGGATTGTGGAAAGCACACCCGCGTCTGAAGCGGGCGAGCCGAACCGGAGGTGATAATCCTCCTGGCTCGAATTGACGAACTTTGGGTCTGCCAGCACCGCATGCTGGCCGGTAAACGCGTCGGATGCGTTGCCCCAAAACAAGTTGTGGCTTCCGGAAACCGTGGCATTGGCCCATGTAAAGATGCTTTGATCCTGGTTACCCGCGAGGATATTGTTGGTCAAAGTCACGGTGGCGGCATAGGCGCTGTTCACCGCATTGCTCTGGTTGGCCACGATGGTGTTATGGATCAGGTCGGCATTGTATTGATAAATGGTAAAAGCAGTCCCATCGTTGTTGGCGAGAACATTGTTGGCTGCCAGCATTTGGCCACCCTGTGACCCGGAAACGATCCAGGTGCTGCTGCCATGGTTGTCCACGATCCGGTTGGCGGTTCCCGTGAAGGTTGACCTGATCACGTTCAACCCGCCACCATAATCGGCCTGGTTGCCAGCCACGTAATTACCGTGGAATGTGACGTCCCCATCGTTCGAGTTCAAGCCGCCTCCGTAAACGGCGCTGTTGCTGGTGATCGTGTTCGCGGTGATCAGCGGAGATCCCAAGGAGGTATAGATTCCCCCGCCATTTAATAGAGCCACGTTGCTCTTGATCACGTTGTTGGAGATAACTGGGGAAGCGTTGGACGAATAGATCCCACCACCCAACGAATCTCTCCCGCGAGTAATGGTAAACCCGTCGATAAGCGGTGAAATCGCGCCGCTGATAGAAATCACACGCCGCTGGTCCTGTCCATCCAATATGCTTTCGTATGTTTTCGGATCACGCTTGATTGCTCCTGTTGGCACACCATCCCAGCCACCATACAGGCTGAGGGATTTGGCCAAAGCGACGACCGCGCCACCCGACCCGGTATAGGTGCCCTGGGCGAGGTAAATGCTATCTCCTTGCAGAGCCTTGCCAAGAGCGGTCCCCAGCGCGCAGGACTGCGCCTGAGTACAAAGCGTCCCCGTCCCATTTGGCTTGACAAACAGTTGCCCCGGTGCGGCCTGGGCGACCTGCGCGCCGGTGAAGGAAAGTACGCCGATCAAAATTAAGGCAGCCGTGGCAATACTGTGGAGAAAATACCTGAATCCCCTGGTCTGCATTCTCATCGCTCCTTCCGCGCAGATCCCCTGTTCATCAGAGCAGAATAGGCGTGGGAACCCCCCTTATACGAATGCATTGCACACTACGAAAGCTGGGTTACCACGTGGAAAATTTCGCGGACATAGTATACCCCCGCTGGATCTATTTGCCAATAAGCTGTGGGGGTTGGTGGCGGGCTCCGCCCGCCACCAACCCCCACAGCTACTATCTTCACGGCAATG
>DASQQR010000476.1:0-2847 GCA_035643335.1 Anaerolineales bacterium | reverse complement strand
TATCTGGTGGTTGGGATTTTGGAAGCAGAAACCAACGTCTTGGGCGAGCTCATGGGTGGGGGTAAGGGATACATCCTTTCCCAGCACAGTGACCTTGCCCCGATCCGGCTGCAGCAGGCCAATGATGTGACGCACCAGGGTGGTCTTGCCCGAGCCGTTACGCCCCAGGATGGCCACCAGCTCACCAGAATTGATCGTCAGATTCACCCCATCGAGAGCCGCAATGTTGCGATCGTAGGAAAAAGAAACATCCTGTATTTCGATGACGGGCGAGCCGCCCGGTAGTTCGGGGATGGCAGTGTGATCTGTTTGGATCTCCCCCAATTTGTAGCGCGAGGCGAACGCTCGATAGAAGTCATCAGGTGTGAGGAACAGGGAGCCGAGATGGAACTGCTCAGCCAATCGCACAATCGCAGGACGGGTGAACACTTCCGGTAAGTCCCCCGCGGCAAGCACTTCGTTTACCGGCCCGTCCCGCACAATCTGGCCCTTATCGAGCACAATCACCCGGTCTACCAGGGGCATGACCTCCTCCAAGGCGTGCTCAACGATTACCAGCGTTTTGCCGCGCTGCTTGGCCACATCTACCACCACTCTCAGAACCTGGGCCCTTCCAAGGGGGTCGAGATTGGCAAGGGGTTCGTCCATGATATAAATTTCTGGATGCATCACATAGATGGCTGCAATGACGCAAGCCTGCTGTTCCCCTCCCGACAGGCTGTGAGGATCGCGTTCTTCGTATCCGGCTAAACGCGTGGCCTTGAGGCCCTCTGCCACCCGGAGGTTTATCTCATCGCGCGGCACGCCCAAGTTTCCCGGCCCGAAAGCGATCTCGTCGGCAACACTGGCGGTCACCAGTTGGCTCTCGGGATCTTGAAACACCATTCCCACCAGGGAAGCCAAACCCCCAATTCTGACCCGCCTGGTATTGTAGCCGCGCACCAGTACCTCTCCGCTCAATTCGCCCTCATGATAGTGAGGCACCAATCCATTCATGCAGCTGCAGAGTGTAGTCTTACCACTGCCTGCAGGACCGGTAATTAATACGATTTCACCCGGGGCGATGCGGAGATTTATTTTTTGTAGAGCGAGGTTTTCAGAGCCTTCGTAGCGGAATGAAACATCGTGAAACTCGATGTCGTAATTCATCGTTGCCATTCAGCAATAATAACCCAAGCCGCAACTCGGTGCAAGATTGCGGCTTGGGATCCGTATTTCGGTTGAGATCAGGTCAAATTTACCAAAGAGGGCGGCGATAGCGCTCGGGTAAAGCGGCCAGGATGATGGTGGTTACGATGGTGGTGAAAACAGCTTCGGGTAACGCCCCGACCTCCAACGCACCTAACAGGGCGAAAAAGCCGCCATATTCCGGATCAGGGTAGAAGATAACCAGTCCAACGACGAACAGCGGCACCACAATCAGGATGTAGTATCCCAAAACCTGCAGAGCCCAAAAACCCAGTTGAGCGATCCTGTTCTGGCGAAATCGCCAGCTCAGATTCTTATACACCAGTCCGCTATAAATACCCCCGACGATATGTGCCAACAGGCTAGCAAGAGGAATCCCGGGTTCAGCGAGACCAGCCAGAATTCCGATCACAATGCCGCCAACCGGACCGGTAAGGGAGGCGCCGGTGGTGGTAAAGATCTCGCGCGGATCGGTGACAACTGGCGTCCCCGGGATGGGGATCGTGATACCGGCCAGAACGATAGCAAGTGCTGCACCCCCAAAAGCAGCCGCGATGCCCACCTGACGGGCGGACAGAATGGGTTTTCGTTCAGCTTCAATACTTACGGATGGGGGTTGTTCAGACATCTTTCTCTCCTTCTTAAGAAAAATTTTATTCCTTAAACCCCGGAGGAGAAAAGAAGATACGGTCTTTACAGGATTTTTATACTTAGCTTGCACCAAACTTCCAACTCCCATTCTTCCTTATTCAGCCTACCAGTCAAGTTGCAGTTTCCGGTTGAGGAGTACGCAGCTCCCGGAGCGAGTGCTGGTCGAGGCTGGCGTAGCGCGGCATGTCAATCATGTTCATGCGCACCATGCGCTCCGTCATCCTGGAAAGGAACAGGCGGTTGATCTGGGCGTCGCTCATGATGCGACGCAATGCGGCCGCGGGCAGTTTCAGCAGCGTTGTGGCTTCCTCAGCGATCACATTGGCGGTGCGCGGCACGCCGGTGAGCGCGGCGATCTCGCCGAAGAAGTCGCCCGCGTTTAATATCTCCAGGGGCCGGTAATCTCCAGCCTCCTCGCGGCCCGCCACGGCTCGCCCTTCCAGGATGAAGTAGGCTTCATCCGACGCCTCGCCCCGCTGCAGGATCACGGTCCCTGCAGGGGCTTCATGGATGTGACCGGAGGACATAAGGCCTTCCCGTTCCTCCTTGGATAGACCTGACAGGGCAGGGAATCGCAGCGCCAGGGTATCCAGATCGGCTGGAGTAGGAAGCCGGCTCATTCCCAACCCGGGCGCGGAGGGAGCGGCCCGCAACAAGCGGATAGCGCGCCGCCATTCAGCAGCCGGTTGGCCCAGACCGGGCAGGAATAAGGTCAGGGCTCCTGCCCCCGCCAACAGGATGGATGATCCCAAGATCATCACGCGCACATTGATCAGGTCGGCCAAGCCCGCCGCCGCCATACCGATCAGAAAGATGATATCCCGTGAGACGAAGAAAGCGCTGTTGACCCGGCCACGCACCTCGCGGGTGGTGTTGCGCTGGATCACCAGCCGCCTGCCGATTGAAGAGGGGGCATTCAGGAAGCCGGAGACCATCACCAGGCCGATGGCCAAAGGTATCGAGGATGACATGGCATAGAAAACGCCCACGATACCCATACCGAGAAAA
>DASQQR010000475.1:0-7776 GCA_035643335.1 Anaerolineales bacterium | reverse complement strand
AGTCAGCCACTTCTTTGATTGAAAGGTGATGATGGCACCCACCACTGCCAGGAACAGGATGGGCATGCCTTGCCGTAAGTGCCAGTTGATCGTCAATATTTCGCTGTCGCGGAAGTACGGCACTGTAGTGGCAGCTAAGTGTGGTTCGATTAGTTGTGAGACATTGCCCGGTCCTACCAGGGTCAGGCCCAGCGCCAGCACAAATCCCGTAAAGATCAGTCCCCATAGGAACGCTGGTCCGATGATCTTGCGCCAGGATTTAACCAAACGGATTCGAGTGAATTCGGCGGCTAACAGGCCAAGTACGAAAATCGGTGCCAAAATGCCGGTAAACAGCTTCACCAGCACTGAGGTGCCCAAGGCAAGCGCAGATAGGATAAGCCAGATCGGTTTGCGTTGCTTATGCCATAGCGCCAGGGCCAATAACGAAACCATCGCAAACGCAAGCGCGGGCAGGCCCACCATCACCGCCACGCTCAAAATCATATACTTGGGCAACAGGAAAAGCAGCAACGCGGCAGCCAGGGCGTAACCATTCCCCCAAACCAATCGCATGAATTGGAAGGCAGCCCAGATTAACCCACTCGAGAGCAGCAGGACCAGGAAGCGCCCCGCACCCACTTTCAGCCCCAGGATGTTGAAAACCAGCGCCAGCATATACGTAAACAGTGGGGGTTGATCGCTCCAGATCTGGCTGTACAAAGGATATCCCATCTTAACCAGCATAGCTTTCATCAAGTTAATGCCTTCATCGGTGGAGAATTCAAACTGCTCGCTGTAAGGGAAGAAAAAGAATACGATGATCACGAATGCCAATGGCACGGCGAGATGCCAGAGCAGGATGCTGCGCCAGGAGATGAGTTTCCTTTGTGTAACCGGATGCGTGATTGCATCCACCCTCGAGATTAAGTTCTCAGGTAACACACGCATAGATCACGGCCTCCATAATTGCGAAAGCCCATTATACTCGACATTGGAAGCCGAAAAAACAAGAGGGGTTGCCGGCGAACGAGGCTCGCCAGCAACCCCTCTCACGAAGGTTCATAGATTCGTTTATACGTGGCTCACGGTGACGAACACCATCGGCCGGCGTTTGGTCTCATTGTAAAACAAAGTTTTAGCGGTCTGCTCAATATCATTTTGTAGATTGCCGTTGCCGCTGGCCACTGTTTCAGCGATGCGGCGCCGCGTTACCTCCAGCAGGTCATCGGCCTCGTATTTGTATACGAAGCCCCGCGTGATGATCTCCGGTTCTTCCCGCAGCCGTCCTGTCTCTCTGTCTACGATCAAATTGATAACTACGATCCCATCGCGAGCCAGGGCTTCGCGCTCGCGCATCACGCTGGGACCGACATCGCCGACCCCAGAACCGTCCACAAATACGTACCCGCCCGGGATGCGCTCGCCCAGGTGCATTTCGCCTTGGTCGAGTTCGATCACCTGTCCGTTTTCCACCACGGCGATGTTCTCCCCCGGTATTCCCAATTCCCCCGCCATTTTGGCATGCTGGTGCAGGTGGCGCAGCTCCCCATGAATTGGAATGAAAAATTCGGGCTTGACCAGATGCAACAGCAGTTTCATTTCTTCCTGGCTGGCATGGCCAGACACATGGACCGGAGCGATAGATTCGTAGATTACGTGCGCCCCCCGCCGGAAGAGGCGGTTGATTGTGCGGAAAACCATCTCCTCGTTGCCCGGAATGGGGTGCGACGAAAGCACGATCGTATCGTCAGGTATGACGTCGAAAGAGCGATTCGTCCCGGTTGATAGCCGGCCGGTAATTGAGCTGGGCTCCCCCTGTGTCCCTGTGGACATCAAAACGACCCTGCGCGGATCCATCTTCAGCGCTTCATCGATCGTTACGAGCAGTTCGTCCGGGATGTCCAGGTAGCCCAATTTGCGCGCCATTTTCGCGTTTTCGACCATACTGGTACCTACGAAGGCCATCTTGCGTTCGTGGCGCTCCGCTGCCTTGGCCACTTGTTGCATTCGCGAGATCAGGGATGCGAAGCTGGCGATGATGATTCGCCCAGGAGCCTCGTTGAAGACCTGGTCGAAAGCCGGGTCAATGACACGCTCGGAGGGCGTCCAGCCGGGTTTGTCGGCGTTGGTCGAATCGGCCAATAGGGCCAGCACACCGCGACCAGAGAACTCGCCTAGCTTGGCATAGTCGGTGGGCCAGTTGTCTACTGGTGTGTGGTCGAACTTGTAATCTCCCGAGTGCACCACCAGGCCAGCTGGCGAGGTAATACCCAAACCCACCCCATCAGGAATGGAATGGCACACGTGGAAAAACTCGACCCGGAAAGGACCGATGTTGGCCGTATCGCCTGCCTGGACAGTGTTTAAATCCACCTGGTCGAGCATCCCCCCGCGGGCCAGCTTGACCTCTAGCAAGCCACGCGTCAGCGCCGTGGCGTAAATGGGAGCATCGATCTGCTCCATGACGTGGCGAATAGCCCCCGTGTGGTCTTCGTGACCGTGGGTGATGACGATGCCGCGCACCAAATGGCGCTTATCTAGCAAGTAATTGAAATCAGGGATGATGTAATCGATCCCCAACATGTCGTTTTCGGGGAACATGATACCAGTGTCTACGATCATGAGATTATCCCCATACTCGTAAACGATCATATTCTTCCCAATTTCCCCCAGGCCTCCCAGGGGAATTATGCGAAGTTTCTTATTGCTCATGGTTAGTTTTCACCTCAGAAATCGCCGGCTGCGGTTCCTTCCGCGCCTTGTGGCGATTTAGTTTCTATATTATTTTTCCAATAATTCTGCGAAGTTTTGGTTTTTAGCTGGGCCGAAAACGCCGCGACGCCTGCCCAATCCCAAACTTCCTTTGCTTTCAGTATATGATTTCGTAAGAGTACAATCTAATAAGTCCAGCCCTTTTGCCATTGCAAACGAGAGAGCCTTAATAACGAAATTGCCCCGGCAGGAGTAATCTGGCCGGGGCATGCGATCTGATTCCGATTTCTGTAACTCAGTTAACCTGTGAAATGCGGTCTGAACAGCAGGCCGGATTTCCGGCCAGAAAATTACTTCCTCTTACCAGTCAGCATTTTAACATGGAGACGGGAGTTTTGTCAAAGATTTGGGGCGGGAGAATCTCCCGCCCCTGCAATGGAATCTGTTTTCGGCTTAGTATTCCGGCATTGGCGGAGCAGCCGGTTTTTCTTTCTCAGGCACATCTGTGATCAAAGCCTCTGTGGTCAAGATCATCGCCGCAATGGAGGCTGCGTTCTCCAAGGCGCCGCGCGTGACCTTGGCTGGGTCGATCACACCGTCTTTAACCATGTCCACAAACTGCTCGCTGATCACGTTGTAACCGATATTGATATTCTTCTCTTCTGCATGCTTGCGGCGTACGGCTTCGAGGATCACCGAGCCGTCTTTACCGGCGTTCGCCGCGATCTTGCGCAGTGGCACTTCCAATGCCTTGCGCACGATGTTCACGCCCACCTGTTCGTCCTCGAAGTCCATCTTCAAATCGGCCAATGCGGCCATGGCGTTAACCAACGCCACACCGCCGCCAGGCACAATGCCGTCTTCGACTGCCGCGCGGGTGGCGGAGAGAGCATCTTCAACCCGGTGCTTTTTCTCTTTCAGCTCCGTCTCGGTGGCTGCGCCAACACGGATGATGGCCACGCCGCCGGAAAGCTTCGCCAGTCGCTCTTGCAGCTTCTCCCGGTCGTAGTCGCTGGTGCTGTTATCGATCTCAACCCGGATCTGCTCGATGCGGCCCTTGATCTGGGCAGAATCGCCCTTACCGCCGACGACGGTGGTGTCCTCTTTGGTGACAACCACCTTCTCGGCCTGGCCGAGGTCGTTGACTATGGCGCTCTCCAGTTTGCGGCCGGTTTCCTCGGAGATCACCGTCGCGCCGGTCAGGATGGCGATATCCTGGAGCATTGCCTTGCGGCGGTCGCCAAAACCGGGCGCCTTGACAGCCACTACATTGAGCATACCGCGTAGTTTGTTCAACACCAAGGTGGCCAGCGCTTCTCCGTCGATGTCCTCGGCGATGATTACCAGGTCGCGTTTACCAACCTGAACCAGCTTCTCCAGCAAGGGAACGATGTCCTGAGCCGCCGAGATCTTCTTGTCATGGACCAGCAGGTAGGGTTCTTCGATGGCCGATTCCATGTGCTCCGGATCCGTGATGAAGTAGGGCGAGATATAACCGCGGTCAAACTGCATACCTTCAACGTACTCGGTTTCGAATTCCAGGCCCTTAGACTCTTCCACAGTGATTACGCCGTCTTTGCCGACTTTGTCCATCACATCGGCGATCAGTTCACCGATTTGGCGGTCTTGAGCAGAGATAGAAGCGACATTGGCAATATCACCTTTAGTGGTAACTTCAATTGCCTGCTCGCTGATCTTGTCCGCTACGGCTTTGGTGGCAGCCTCAATCCCGCGCTTGAGCAGCATGGGGTTAAAGCCGGCGGCCAGGTTCTTCATACCGTCGGTGACGATCGAGTGCGCCAGAACGGTCGAGGTGGTGGTGCCATCACCAGCAATGTCGTTCGTCTTTGTGGCCGCTTCTTTGAGTAATTGGGCCCCCATATTCTCAAACGGTTCTTCAAGTTCAATATCCTTGGCAACCGTAACACCATCGTGGGTGATGGTCGGGGAGCCAAATTTGCGATCCAAAGCCACATTGCGGCCTTTTGGACCCAAGGTGGTTACCACGGCGGTCGCCAGAGAGTCCATACCGCGCTGCAGGCTGCGGCGGGCTTCTTCTGAAAACACAAGTTGTTTAGCCATAGATTTTTGCTCCTTATATTATGAAATTGTCGGACTCAGTCTAAAATTGCTAGAAGGTCGCTTTCGCGCAGGATGAGCAGCTTCTTGCCATCCATTTTGATTTCAGTGCCGGCATACTTGGCAAACAACACGGTGTCGCCCTCATCGACGTCCAACGGCATGCGCTCTCCGTCCTCATTGCGCTCACCAGGGCCAACTGCCAGGACTTTTCCCTTCTGCGGCTTTTCCTTCGCCGTCTCGGGGAGTACGATACCGCTGGCAGTTATTTCTTCCTCCTCAATGGGTTCGACCACCACGCGGTTGCCTAATGGTTTAAGTGACATTGACATACTTGCCTCCTGGAAATAGAATTAGGAAGTTTCAACAAAAAACAGGTTACATGCGTACAAGTTAGCACTCGATGATGGAGAGTGCTAACTTGTACTCGTATGATACCTAAATTGTCGCGGAAAGTCAAGGGAATTGGGTAAATCTTACGAGATTCTGATAGGGGGGTCTTCAAAAGCTCAAACTTCTCGGTCTTCCGCCTCCAACGGGATCGACCGTGCCTTTCTCCCATTAGAGGCGGGAGAGCCAGACTCAGTCTTCAAGGTTGTGCTGCCAGTTCTGGACGACCGCAGATGTTTTCATTCTCCTGGATGATGCCCTCGAAGATCGGATCGTCCGGATACTTCGCGTGCACTTCCGCCAGCACATCCAATGCCTCGGGGCAGTAATTCTGGTTCGGGCGACTCAGGGAAGCCAGCACCGAGCCATATTGAACGTAGTAAAAAGCCACTGTGCCCGAGGTCAGCGGCAGCCCCTCCACGTCCACGCCATTGCCCGTGACCTCCTTAGCAACCTCATTCTCTTCAGCAGTGCAGCCGCGCACCGCGCATTGAAAGGCAGGCATGGCAGTCTCGTAATTGCGCGCTTTGGTATAAATGGAACCCAACTGTCCGTAGGTGTTCGGATTGGTGGGGTTGAAAGCCAGCGCCTTCTCGGCGTTCAAAGCAGCGATGAAAAATTCGCCATCGCGCGTATAGGTCTTGGCGATTTCAATATAAGGGATTGGGTCATTGACCAGTTTCTGATCGTTGATGTTGGCGGCCTTCTCGAAATATTCCAGGGCCCGGTTGTGCACTCCAAGCGTGCGGAAGTTCTGGCCGATGGAGATGTACAGGAAGGTCAGGTTGGGCGTAATCTGGGCAGCTTTTTCGTACTCCTCGATCGCCAGGCGATATTGTCCTAACGATTCCCACACGTACCCGTACACGCGGTGAACATCCATGGAGTTGGGATCGAGCTGCTCGGCCTGCTCCACGTATTGCTCTGCTTGGGACCACTTCTGTTGGTCCACCAGGATTTCGGCGTAGTATGCCAGGGCCAACGCGTTGTTCGGATCCAGGGTGTAAGCGCGAGTGGCCTCCTTCTCCGCTTCGTTGAGCGCGGATTGGACTTCGTCGGGGCTGACAAAAGGGCCGGCCACGGCCGCATACCAATCCAGTGCCAGGGAGCGGACGGCCAAGGCTACAGGGCTGTCTGGGCTTAATTCGACAGCCTTATCAATAGATGCTCGCGCCTCGTTCATGCGGTCAAAGCGCTCGGTATCCGTGCTGAGCAAACTGGAGGAATAGGTTTGGATCCGAGCCAGTTCGGCCCACAGCTGGGCGTTCTCTGGATCAACCTTCGTGGCCTCCTGGTAGGCTTCGATCGCAGCTTGCAGGTTACCGGCGTTAAACTGGCTTTCGCCTTCAATGGTATAGGAGTTAGCGGTTCGTGTCGGGGTTGGCGTGGGCATAAATAACGGCTCGACCTGTCCGCGTTTAATCTGCGAATTCAGCCACAGCCCCCCTACAATCAGGCTCAACCACAGCAGCACCCGGTAAGGATTGGATCTCTTCTTTATCGGCCGAAAATGCGGCCTCTCACCATTGATGTTCGGGTCCATAATTGAACTTGCGCAGACGCATCACGCCTCACGGCGTTGGAGTTGCTACCTCCTCGCTGGTGCTGGTGACCTCCTCGGTTGCCGCCACTTCCAGGTTCTCCTGGCAGATGATCAAACCCTGCTCGGCATTATAAACGTTGATTTCGTCATCTGGCACCCCAGAACGGATGGCCTGGAAGATAGGCACAGCCTGAGCGCACTGGCTGGATTTTGCTAAAGCCAACCCGTAGATAGCGTAGTACCCCGCCACACTTCCGTAATCCAGGGGCATGCCTTCCACTACGGTGCCATCTTCCATGGTCCCGCCACGGATGGCCAGGCCGAGCTCCTCTATCGCCTTATCCATCTGGTTGTTCTTGTAGTACATCACACCTAGATTGCCGTGCCATTTAGGATTGGTCGGCTCCGCTTTCACAGCCTGATCGGCATACTGTACCGCCTGGCTGAAATCGCCCACAGTCGAATAGGTTAGCGAGATCTCCAGGGGCGCAACCGGGTCGGTGGGATTCAGCGCCACAGCCTGGAGGAATTCCTGTACTGCCAGGTCGTATTCTCCCAGGAAGTCGTAGTTATAACCTAGCGCCATGTGCAAATCCGCGATTTTATCGTTGATTGCCACTGCGGCCTCGTATTGTTGGATCGCCTCCTCGTAGTTTCCGGTATTCCACAGTACATATCCACGCGCCCTCAAGGTTTCGAGTGTGTTGGGAGCCAGGGAAAGTGCAATCTTGGATTCTTCCGCGGCTTTCTCAATCCCGCCGATATCTCCTTGTCCTGCCAGGTTTTTGTCGATCAGCACCTCGGCGTAGTAAGCGTGTGCCAGTGCATTGTTCGGGTCTAACTCCAAGGCCCGCTTAATTGACCCCTCGGCCTGGGTGTAATCCTTCAAAAAGTCCAAGACCCAACCTTTTACCGCATGCGCCAATGGATTATTGTTATTGAGGATCAGCGCTCGTTCGGCGCTCTCCAAGGCATCGTTGTAGTTGCCAGTGAAGACCTGGATCTGAGCTAAAGTGATATACAAGGAGGGGTTGTCCGGATTCGCCAGTATCGCCTGTTTATAGGCCTCG
>DASQQR010000474.1:0-3963 GCA_035643335.1 Anaerolineales bacterium | reverse complement strand
ATCGCCGCTGTGCATGGCCAGTGCGCCGCAACATCCTTGCGTTTCAGGGATCACTACATCAACCCCGTTATTCGCCAACACCCTTAAGGTCGCCCAATCGATCTGAGGCGCCAAAACTTGTTGGACACATCCGGCCAGAAGCGCGACCCGTGCCCGGCGCTCACCCCTGGCCGGATAGTAACGCGGCAGGGGGCGGGGCGTCGGAAGAGAATCTGGTAACAGAGAAAGCATGGCTCGAAATGGATCGGGCAATAGCCGTCGAACAGGTCTGGCCAGGCGACCAGCCTGTACAGCCATGCGAAACCGGTCTGGGTAGGGCAAGGTTTCCAACACCAGCCATTTTGCAGCCTTATCCAGGTTCGAATTGTCGCGCCGCTGCTCGGCCTGCGCCCGGAAAGGTATGAAAAGATCGTTATACGCCACTCCGGATGGGCAGGCTGTAACGCATGCGAAGCAGCCCAGGCAGTGATCGATATAGGGCAATGCTTCTTCCAGATTTAGATCTCCCTCGAGAACGGACTTCATCAAGATGATTCGCCCTCTGGGCGAGTCCATCTCTTCCCCCATCACATTATAGGTCGGACAAGTGGGTAGACAGAACCCACAGTGCACACAGTTTTCAACCGCCCGGGCCATTGACTCCCCCTGGGATCCGAGTGCCTCTACAGGAATGGCATGTTGCATCTAAACCTCCAGCCACCGGCCCCTGGGATCCAAGGCCTTCTTGATCTTTCCGGCAAAAGCTTGCCCCACCCTTTGTCCCAATATGGGTCTGGGTGGGGATCCAATCACAACCAGCCCTGATAAAGATAGAGAAGATAACAGATCATCCAATGGTTCAATTTCCCCGCCCCAGCCAACCAAGGCCAGGTTCCCGCCCACGCTGTACCGCCGGATGGCACCTCTTTCACGCAAGTATTGATCGAACTCAGGGATCTTTTTGGGCGTAACCGGCACCTTCACGAGAGATGAGCCCGGAGGAATCCAGTCAAATTCCGTTGCGGAATTCCAAAATACGGATTCCTGCTCCAGATCGATTTCCTCGCCAGCGACAAGGATTTCACAAATGCGCCGGATACGGTCTGGGAAGGAGGAGCGCTTCCCACCGATCCTGATGGCCAGGGTCACACCCTCCGGATCCGGTATCAGGTCAATCGCGAATATCTCTAGCGGCGCGCTGCTCAATGCATACAGAGCTTTCAAAGTTGAATCGATCGTAGGGTATTCTGCCAGGATGGTAGTATAGTCTTCAGGTTTAGGGAATACTTTAAAGGCAAGTTCAACCATGGCTCCGTATTGACCCAGGCTGCCTACCATCAACTTGGCCAGGTCGAATCCCGCCGCGTTCTTGACGACCTTCCCTCCAGCCTGGATGATTTCCCCATCCCCATTCATAAACTTGACGCCGAGCAAAAAATCGCGTACACCACCATACCGGTAGCGTCCCGGTCCACTCAGTCCAGAGGCAACCGTCCCTCCCAGGGTTGCTCCACCTTTCACCAGCACAGGATCAAAAGGCAAGTACTGCGCATGCTCGGCCAGAACGCGGTTAACCTCTGCAACCGGGGTTCCAGCCCAAGCGATAAAGGTATATTCAGCAGGCTCATACTCCACGAGTCCAGTCAGCGAAGTCAAGTAAACTGGCCGCGCTTCACCCGCTCCGGGCCGCAAGCCTGTCTTGCTACACCCACCTTGGAGAGAGATCTTGGGAGATGCCAGCACAATTTCTTTTAGCTCGAGGATGCTTGTTGGTTCCATACTTGTATTCGTGTTGAAAGTGGACGGTTGCGCCGCTGTGCTTAGATTGAAGGTTTCCTTCGGGTGCGCCCGGGACAGGTGAATACGGATCTTGTGGACGGAGAGGACAATTACCTGCCCTCAGGAAACATCTTGCCGCGGTTTGAAAGTTCCAGGGGGTCGATCTGCTGTCTGACTGCAACCATGAGATCAAGTTCAGACTCTCCAAACATAACTGGCAAATAGTCACGTTTCTCCATTCCAATGCCGTGCTCTCCGGTGATGGACCCACCGAACTGCACACACATTCGCAGGATCTCCCCGGCCAACTGCTCGGCTTTTTCCAGTTTCCCTTTTTCGCGCCCGTCAAAGAGGATCAACGGATGAAGATTTCCATCACCAGCGTGAAATACATTGGCAACCGGGATATCATATGCCTCGCTCAAACGCTTAATTTCGGCCAGGGCCTCGCCCAGCCGGCCCCGCGGCACGACCCCATCCTGGACGATGTAATCTGGGCTGAGCCGGCCGACGGCCGAAAAGGCGCTCTTTCTACCCTTCCAGATGCGCTGCCGGTCGGCATCATCCTGGGCGACCCTGATCTCGTAGGCACCAGATTGGTTGATGATCTCCAATAGCACCGCAAACTCTGCGTCCACGCTTGCCGCTTCTCCATCCAATTCCACGATCAGCAACCCTTCCGCACCGGCAGGATAATTCGCCTGTACGGCGGCTTCAGCCGCCTTGATAGCCAGTTTGTCCATGATTTCCATAGCACCGGGAAGCAACCCGCTGGCCACCACCTTCCCCACTGCCCGGCCGGCATCCTCCAGGGTGTGATAAGCAGCCAAAACTGTGCGGTAGGCCTCTGGCTTGGGCAGCAGGCGCAGAGTAGCTTCGAGGGCTACGCCGAACAAGCCCTCCGAGCCGACAAACATGCCCACCAGGTCCGGCCCAACCCCCTCCAGGCTCTCGCCACCCAGGCGGACCACCTCACCATCCGGCAAAACCACCTTTAGACTCAGGATATGGTTGCTGGTCATCCCATACTTCAGACAATGCGCGCCACCGGAATTAAACGCGATATTGCCGCCAATGGTGCAGATCGGCTGGCTGGAAGGATCTGGCGCATAGTAAAGTCCATAAGGCGCCGCGGCTTTGCTCACATCCAGGTTAATTACCCCTGCTTCCACTACAGCGATGCGCTGCTCCGGGTCCAGCTTGAGAATGCGATTCAACCGGTTCAGGGCGATCACGATCCCCTCTTTGACCGGCAAGGACCCACCCGAGAGGCTGGTACCACTGCCGCGCGCTACGAAGGGCACCCCATAACGATGGCACAAGCGCACGGTTTCGATAACTTCATCCTGGCTTTCCGCCAGTACCACGGCGCGCGGCCGCGCCCGAAAAGACGTAAGCGCATCAGATTCAAAGGGCGCCAGTTGAGCAGGCCTGGTAAGCAACCGCTCCGGAGGGTATAAATCAACGAGGGCAGCACGTAAAGAGGAATAATCCATTCTTGATCTCCGTTTTTCTGGCTCAAGCTTGCTCCGGCGGCTCCAAATGAACGGAGACTTCGGCGATGCCATGAAGCCGGCGCTTTAGCTCATGCTCCACAGCCGAGGCCATCTCGTGGGCCTCAGCAATAGGCGTCTCGGGATTTGCCGTGCACTCTAGGGAGATAAACACTTGATCGTTTGAAGTGCGGTTCTTCCTGATGATGATCTTGTGAGGGTAATTCAAGGCCGGAATCTCCGCGACAATTTCCTCGATTTGACTGCGGACGAAATCCTCATACTCAAGGGGGACAGAGTCTGCAACTTGAATATCCCGCTCCGCAAGTTCAATATGCGTGTGGACGCCCTGGAGCTGCGGTAAACGTTCCATAATCTCCCTCTCCAGCTGGTCGACCAGGGCGTGTGCTTCTCCCAAAGTGGATTGCGGATTCACGCCCACGTGGATTTCAGCGGTTAATTTTCCGCCCACGGAATGCACCCAGGCCTCGTGCAGGACCATCCCTTGTTCATTTGCAGCCAGCCGGATAGCACTGAAAATATCCACAGCGCCGGATTCCTTTTCGTGATGGGCTTCGATATGCACAGTTACATCATTAACTTCGTCCAAAGCCAGCAAACGCCTGCGCACTTCGTCAGCAATGGCGTTGGCCTCCTCGATCGTATTCTCCGAGGAGACCTGGATGTGCAGGTCCACGGCTGCGCTTCCGGT
>DASQQR010000473.1:0-5989 GCA_035643335.1 Anaerolineales bacterium | reverse complement strand
CCGCGCACCTGGCCGCCGCACGCGCCGGGGACCAGGAAGCCTTCAGCAGGCTCACCGAACCCCATCGCTACGAGCTGTTGGCACACTGTTACCGTATGCTGGGTTCGCTGCAGGACGCGGAAGACCTCGTGCAGGAGACCTTCTTGCGTGCCTGGCGGCGTTTGGAAACCTACGCGGAACGGGCCTCGTTCCGCGCCTGGCTCTACAAGATCGCCACCAACGCCTGCCTGGATGAGCTGCATCAACGCCCGAAGCGGCTCCTGCCCACGACAATCTACCCGCCAGGCGATCCTGCAGAACCCATGGGTCAACCCGTCACTGATCCGGTGTGGCTTGAGCCCTTTCCGGATGAACTGCTGGCCCCGAGAGACGTGAGCCCGGAAGCTCGTTATGATGCCCAGGAGAGCATCACGCTGGCCTTTATGATCGCCTTGCAGCTGTTGCCGCCGCGCCAGCGAGCGGTGCTGATCTTGCGGGACGTGCTCGACTGGCGGGCGGAGGAGGTCGCCGGATTGCTCGAGACCACCCTCTCGGCGGTGAACAGCATGCTCTACCGCGCTCGCAGCACATTGGCGGAGCATTACACGTCTCCGGGTAAGTCTCCAATTAGAGCTGCTCAAGCCGACTCGTCTGCGCTGGCATTGCTCGACCGCTACGTACACGCCTGGGAAACGGCAGACATCGATGCTTTGGTCTCTTTGCTCAAGGAAGACGCTACCTTCCCCATGCCGCCGTCCCCGTCCTGGTACTACGGTCGCGAAGCCATCCGGGCATTCATCGCCGCGACCATTCTCAACGGGGAGGCGCGCGGCCGCTGGCGATTGCTGCCCGTGAACGCCAACGCCCAACCCTCCTTCGCCTGGTACCGGCGAGACGAGTCTGGGGATACTTATCAAGCCTTTGCGATCCAGGTTTTGACCTTACAGGGGGAATTGCTGGCCGATGTCACCACTTTTGGCATTCCCGACCTGTTTCCCTATTTCGGTTTGGCGCCCGAGCTGAAGGTATGAGCGAGGGTGAAGCTAAATTGAGTCGCCGCAGGGCGACTTCGCAAATGTTGGTGCAGTTTCAACTGCTTGGCGTCGCTCAACCCGAACCCCGCAATGCATTGATCCCAAGCTCTACTTAGATATCCCACATCTGGACAAAATCATTTCCAACCGTTATACTTGTGCCCGTACAACTATACAGTTGTACGGGTAAATTTTTAACTGCTCAGAACAGGATAATCCTATATGACCTCAGCACTGAGGGAAATCGTCCTGCTTTCGCTGGAGGTATCCGGCACGGCCCTCTTCTTCGCTACGTTGATCGGCATTCCCTTGGGCGTAGTGATGGGCCTGCGGCGATTCGTCGGGCGAAAATTGGTGGTCGCGCTTCTGTATACCGGCATGGGCTTTCCGCCGGTGGTAATCGGCCTCTTCGTCTACCTCTTGCTGTCCCGGAGTGGTCCGTTGGGACAGATCACTTTGCCCCTGGTGCCGGATCTTTTCACGCCTGGTGCCATGGTGATGGCCCAAAGTATTATCTCGTTTCCGCTGGTGGCCGGTTTTACCATGGCCGCCGTTATGGCAGTGGACCCGCAGCTGCGCCAGCAAGTGCAGTCCTTGGGCGCCACCACTGGGCAGACCGCCCTGATGGTACTGAGTGAAGCCCGCGTTGGCGTGCTGGTCTCGGTGATCGCCGGTTTTGGCAGCATCATCTCTGAGGTAGGGGCGGTGATGATGGTCGGCGGCAATATCGAACACAACACGCGTGTTTTGACCACCGCGATTGTATTGGAGACGCGCAAGGGCAATTTCGATCTGGCCGTGGCGCTTGGATTCGTATTGCTGGGGCTGTCTTTCCTGGCCAATGTGGCTATGCTGCGCTTGCAGGGGAGGTCCTTAGATCAGTGAGCCAGGCCACCTATCGCCTCCAAGGCCTCAAAAAAGAATATAACGGCCGGTCCGTCCTCCAGGTTGAGGCCTTGGATATTTACGCCGGAGAGATTTTTGGTTTGGTGGGCCCCAGTGGGGCAGGCAAGAGCACCTTGCTGCGTTTGCTTAACTTTTTGGAGCCGCCGACCGAGGGCAGTATCACCTACAAAGACGCAAAGTTTAATGCTGAAAAACCTGTGCCGCTCGAATTGCGCCGCCAGGTGACCACCGTCTTCCAACGCCCGTTGTTGCTCAATCGCACTGTGAAAGCCAACGTGAGTTATGGGCTACAGCTCCGCGGCCAGAATCACCTTGAAGGACGAACGAAGGCGGCGTTGGAGCAGGTCGGGTTAGCGGACCTGGCAGACCAACAGGCGCGCACCTTGTCAGGAGGGGAAGCGCAGCGTGTGGCGCTGGCACGGGCCATGGTGCTGGAGCCCGATGTGCTGCTTCTGGATGAGCCTACGGCTAACCTGGATCCATTTAACGTTGGCCTGATTGAGGAAATCGTGCGCCAGCTGCATGCCAGCCAGGGCACAACCATTGTTTTGGTAACCCACAACGTCTTTCAAGCCCGGCGTCTGGCCCAGCGGGTAGCCTTGCTGTTGGACAGCCGCGTAATAGAAATTGCTCCCGTGGCGGAATTCTTTGAATCGCCCAGGGATGAACGCACCGCAGCCTTTGTGAACGGGGAAATGGTTTATTGATGGAAACAGACCAACGCCTGTTTGGGCGACAGTTGAACTGCCGTCCCATCGGTTTGGCGCGCTAACAAACTTATACAAGGAGAAGAGCAATGAAGAAAAATATGTACCTGTTACTGGCTGTGATCATGGTTATGTCCCTTTGGATGGCGTCCTGCGCTCCGGCGGCGACTCCTCAGCCTACTGAGCAGTTATCACCCACGCAGGCTGCTGAAGAGCCGTCCGGGGCCGAGCAGACCCAAAAGCTGGTGTTGGCCACCACCACCAGCACCGATGACTCCGGCCTGTTGGATTATATTTTGCCGGATTTCGAAAGCGAGTACAATGTGAATGTGGAGGTCATCGCCGTCGGCACTGGGCAAGCCTTGAAGCTCGGCGAGGACGGCAACGCCGATGTGCTCCTGGTACATGCTCGCGCCCAGGAAGATGCCTTTATGCAGGCTGGGCATGGCGTGCGCCGCGAGGATGTGATGTACAATGATTTTGTGATCGTTGGCCCGCCTGATGACCCTGGAGGTATTCAGGATATGACCGCTGCGGCCGCGGCCTTTAAGCAGATCGCGGATACCCAATCTCTCTTTGTCTCTCGTGGCGATGAATCCGGTACGCACACCAAGGAAAAGGCTATTTGGAGTGCCGCAGGTATTGAACCCTCCGGGGATTGGTACATCTCCGCCGGTCAGGGCATGGGTGCAGTGCTGACCATGGCGAACGAGCAGCAGACATACACTTTGAGTGACCGCGCTACTTACCTGGCCCGGACGCTGGAGGGCATCGATCTGAGAATTATGGTCGAAGGCGACCCGATCCTCTTCAACCCGTATGGGGTGATCGCGGTTAACCCGGAAAAGAGCCCGGAAATCAACGCCGAGCTGGCTAACACCTTTATCGATTGGCTGGTCTCCCTGCCGGTTCAGGAAAAAATATCCCAGTTTGGCGTAGAGGAGTTTGGATCGCCCTTATTCACTCCCGATTCGACGGCCTGGCGAGAACACAATAGCTGAATGGCTGAAAGTTACCTGTACGAAAAAATCAGCGCTACGATCCGGCAGGATATCCTGGCGGGAAAACTGAAGCCGGGTGAGCGGCTCCCCTCTGTCAGAGGGTTGGCGGCTGAATGGAGATGCACGTTGGGGACCGTGCAGCGGGCTTACCAGGAGCTGGCCAGCCAGGGCCTGGTGACCAGCCGGGCTGGCCAGGGAACCAGGGTGGTGGAGCAGGTGGCGGGTGAGCAGCGCTCTCCCCTGCGGCGCATCTCCTTAATTCACCGTGCCGAATCCTTTCTGTTGGAAGTCTTGACCGCTGGCTATACTCCGGAGGAGGTCGAACAATCTGTTCGCCTGGCATTGGACCGCTGGCGGGCCGTCACCCGCGAACCGGAAATTCCGGACGAGTGCAGATTGCGTTTTGTCGGCAGCCATGATCTGGCGATTACCTGGCTGGCGGCGAATTTCGAGGAAATCATGCCGGGTTATGCGATGCAGGTTCGCTTTACGGGCAGTTTGGGTGGATTGATGGCATTGGCCCAGGGCGAGGCGGATGTCGCGGGTAGCCATCTTTGGGATCAGAAAAGCGGTCGTTATAATGCGCCCTTCGTGAGCAGAGTGATGCCGGGGAAACGGGTAGGGCTGCTCACGATGTTTCACCGCCGTCTGGGTTTTTTCCTCCCTAAAGGAAATCCAAAAAGGATAAGGGGCCTGGAAGATCTTGCCCGTGAGGGCGTCCGCTTCGTCAACCGCCAGTCTGGCTCCGGTACACGTGTATGGTTGGATGCGGCTTTGAGCGCGTTGGGGATTTCTCCGCGGCAAATCCAGGGATTTGATGATGAGAAGATGACCCACTCGGAGGTGGCGCGAGCGGTTGCCGAGGGCCAGGCCGATGTGGGCGTGGGCCTGGAGGCCGCCGCGGGGGCTTACGGATTGGATTTCCTCTTCCTGAAAGATGAACGTTACGATCTGGTCATCCCAGACCAGAATATGGACTTTCCCCCTGTGAAAGCCTTACGCGACTGGCTTAAGAGCGCGGCGGCCCCTCGAACGGTGGCCGAGTTGGGAGGATACAGCACCCGGGAGATGGGACAGATGGAATGGGTCACTTGAAGAGATTTGAAATCGTCAGTTTTTGTACGCCCTCGACCTGTTGGAACGTGGCTCCTTGACCAATGGTACGCAGCGCCGCGGCTTCATCGCTCACGCGTGACCCGGAAAGAATGCTCGCCCCATAGCGGAACAACACCGGGGAGAGCGGGGTGCTGGGACCCAGCAGGATCACGAGGGCATCCGGAGAGCACAAGGCCAGCAAACCGTCCAGCGTGTGGTTGATCAAGGCACTGCCCGTGAGGGCCACCACGTCGGCCTGGGGGATGAGGTCTGCGGCAGCCTCTGGAGGATGTTCATCTTGAGCCGGCCGCTGTTCAATCACCCACAACTGCTGTGAGACCTGGCGAAGGCGCGGGATGAAAGGGAAATGTCCCACCAGGGCGACCTTCTTGCCCTGCCCGCGCTCGACCAGCACCTCCTCGGCATCCATCTCGACCGCCTGCCGTTCATCCACCTCCAGGAACGAGTTGATGGCTGCAACGCCGATGCTGGCCTCCAGGGGATGGTCGGAAAGCGCGTATTTGGCCAATTCCCGGGCGCTTTTGAGGTGCAAGTGTCCCACGTCGCGCACCCTTTCATGACCGTGCGGCTTTTCACTCAGTAGGGTCGATGCCAGGCCGCAGTGGCGGCTGCACACCGCCGTCCAGTGGGCCCCAACCCATATCGAGCGAACAGGCGCATCTTCTTGGATATCATCCAGCAGATCCTCTAAAATAGTCATCTTAAACTTCCTTCTGACGTATTATATAGCCAAATACTTGGCCTCACACGCATGAATCCCTCCACCATCCTCCGTGCCCCATCCGAGCAATCCGTGTTCCATTTCCCCTTGATGGCCGGGAAAATTGCTTTTAATCCCCCAACAAGAACCCCTTTTTAATCCCCCGTCCTCCTGCAATCATAAATCATCTATCCTAAATCTCTACATCCGCATCCGTCCGTTATGTCTTCCATCCTTCCAACATTCCACTCTTCCACTCTTCCATCCTTCCGATCTTCCAAACACCCTTTCGCCCATCTCCTGGGCTGCCCCGGCTGAAATTTTGGTATAGTTATACCTGATGACCCTTTCAATTGCCTTCCTCACGCGCCAGGGCGCGGTAACACACCGGCATCAAATCACGGGCGTATACCGGGAGGCATTCCGGCCATACCCTTACCGCAAGAGCGAAGGGGAGGTGGTCGCCTTTGAGCAGTCCTTTCCCGGACATACGCGCAGCGACGGATTTCGATTCGTGGCCGCCATTGAAAATGATTCGGATCGCCT
>DASQQR010000472.1:0-2719 GCA_035643335.1 Anaerolineales bacterium | reverse complement strand
GTAGTAAATTTAACCTTTGAAGCAAGTTAAGTAAATCAGGGATTTCCCTATCCCAAGGGTAGGGATATCCCCAATATGACAGTCTCCAGCCAGAACGTAAATTCGGTCAAGTTGATTTGGTTTCGAAGAGAAGTCTTAGATAGGGCGATGAGTCAATCCGGCCACAACATTGGCCCGATCAGGATAACGAGTATCCCGACGAGCATCGTCAGGGGCGCGCCGACAATCAAGAAATCTTTGAAACGGTACCGGCCGGGGCCATAGATCAGAAAATTTCCGTGATGTCCGATTGGAGTGAAGAACGAGGCCACCGATGCCATCGCGACAGTGACAACATAAGCTTCTGGAGCGTGGCCGAGTGCCTGTGCCAGGGCGACGGCCATAGGTCCCAAGAGCGCTGTTGTCGCCGCATCTGACATTATTTGCGTTGTGATGGCAGAGCTCAGGAAAAGAATCAGGAGTATTGAGGTTTGGCTCCAATTATGTACAGCATGTTGGAGCAAGCCGGCCACAAGCGCGGCTGTACCGCTCTTTTGCATGGCTAATCCGAGCGGAATCGCGCCCGCGATAAAGACGAAGATGCGGGTATCAATTGACTGGTTTCGATTCGATGGCGGCGATCTCTTCTGGAGAAGTCTGGATTACGAGCACGTCCCCTTCTTTGATTCGCTTTCGGGCATATGGACGTTGGCGAGGACGACCCTCCCGAAGCCAGTTTACGACCCTGTATCGATGGTCTTCGTCACTTTCGATTTCTGCAATGGTGCGACCCAGAAGGGAGGAATCTGGCAGGACGACAATTTCTGTATAGTAGCCCTCGAGACGCAAGTGTTCCTGGGAACCTTCATCGCCGGGGCGATCCGGCAGAACGAAACGACCCAGGATGAGCATGAAGAGCGTACCCGCGAGCGAGAGAACGATTCCGAGAGGCGCGATGGCAAAAATGCTCAAACCCTGCTTGCCCGCTTGTCCCAAGAGGCGGTTGGCAATCAAAAACGCCGGCGCGCCGACGATCGTGATGGTAGTGCCAAGCGAGGCTGCAAATGACATCGGCATCAGCAGCTTTGAGGGCGCGATGCCCCGCTCCCTGCTCAGCTTGAGCACCACCGGAAGCATTACCGCTGTGACCGTCACATGGTGTGTAAATGCGGAAAGTGCTGCAACAGTGGGCATAATAACAACGAGCATTCGGGTGTAACCGCCGCTGGCCACACGTCCTATCCACTTGCCAATTTGGTCTGACAGGCCAGTTTGGTAAAGGGCGCCGCTGAGGACAAATATAGCCGCAATCACAATGGCAGGCTCGCTGCCAAATCCAGACAGCGCCTCGCGAGCTTCGAGGACGCCAGTCAGGCTCAAGGCGAGGATAATGAGGATCGCTGTGAGGTCGATCCGAATCTTACTTGTCGTCAGGAGAATGAATGCCCCGATTAAGATAATAAAGAGATAGATTTGTTGCAGATTAATGTTCCCAATCAAAGTCATCCACGCACCTCAATTGTTCGATATCGATCTGCGACCTCGGTTAAGCGACAATCCCCATACCGCGATTGGCATGGGGAGGTGATGTGGGGCTGGATCAAAATGGGTTATCTGTCGAGTCTCAGGTCGTTAATGATGGTGAGCACACCTTATGCGATTATTGAGAGGCCTGGTCTTGTTCGTCATCAGAAACCTCCTCCAGTTGTATAGTTTCGTAGGGAAGAAATAAGATATAGCGCCCGATTCTAACCAGATCTTTATAGACGGTCGCGTGAGAGGTTTTCGGCTCAATCAGCTTATCCGAGTTGGACCCATATTGATGCTTACTCTGCGGCTGGCCTTTCAAATTTCGCCTCCTTTCGGCATCGACATTCTGGTGGCTTTTATTAGTCTCTACTATAAGCGAGAAAATAGTCCAACTCAATTAGGGATTTCCCTATTTTGATCTAGGGATTCCCCCAAGAAGAGTCTCATCCGTCTCCACAACGGCAGGGGTAGGGAATTCCCTAATCAGCGCGGGGAAAATTCCTGATCAGTATAACCGGACAAATTTGATCTCGTATTCGATTAAGGTGATATAATTAATTCAAAACTTTCTCTCACTTCAAAGTCCCGCAGAATTCATTAGAGAGTTGCTCCGCAAGAAAATCGAAAGTGTGTGCAAGTTGATTTTCTTATCAAATGGGGTTTCGCGTCTAAAGGCATTGTCAGCCATTAGCGACAAGGGAGGATTTTTGTATGTTTGCATCTGGTTCTGGTGATAAACCAGCTGTGGATTTTGAACTGACCCAAGATTTGGTTGAGCGAATGCCTCTCATCTTATTTATCCTGGATCCCAAAGGCAAAATTCTTTACGTGAATGAAGCCGCACGAAATCTTGTAGGTTTCAAACCAGAAGATCTAATGAATCAGAATTGGTGGGGGGCGCTTTTTAACCCTGAACAGCAAGGACAAGTTGAGCTTCTCAAGGATCTGGTAAAGGAGAAGGATGTCATCGGTTACGAGCTGACCCTAACCGCGAAAGAAGGCAGAGCGATCACCTTGGAGATCTGTACGGAAAACAGATACGCCGAACCGGGGAATTTAATGTACACTGCAGTCTTTGGCATAGATGTAACCCGGCGCAAATGGATCGAGGAGAAATTGAAGCGCAAGGAGAGAGAGCTGGATCAAGTCCAGCAAATTGCCCACCTGGGCAGCTGGATTTGGGACATACCCTCGGATGTGGTTACCTGGT
>DASQQR010000471.1:0-2822 GCA_035643335.1 Anaerolineales bacterium | reverse complement strand
GATTCGCCCGCGGGCTGGAATGGGCGCTGGTGTTAATCGGCGCTTTTCTGAATACGGTGATTGTGCTGCTCTTTGCCGTGGGACAGGCTGCGGTACCTGGGGCAACCGCGCTGCAGAATCTCTATCCGCTCCCGTTGCTCTACTTCATCGAAATCATCGGTCTCAGCTTCCTGGCGATTTTAGGTTTGAACGCCGGCGCGACCCAATCCGATCGGCCTCGCTGGACCCCGGCTCTTCCCTGGATTGCCGCCGGCGGGCTGTTAGCCTTTGTCTTGCTGGGCGGTTTCTCCATCGGTTTTTATCTCGCTCCCGGTATGCTCGCCTTCATCGCCGCTGCAATTCTCTCAGACCGGCGCCAAAACCACAACCTCGCTGGCCATGCGGCGGTCTTGATCTTGGCCGCCATCGTTCAGGTCACGATCATGCTGGCAGCCGTAGCCAGCCACTAGCTAAAGCGATCAATGGGTGGCTGGGCCGATCTTTGCAAATGAATCCCACCGGATCTCCCTCGGGCTCGTCGTTCCGTATCCAAACCACCGTGGTAACCGGGGTATCGGGTTACACCGGCAAATACATCGCTCGACGCTTGCTCGATGGCGGTGGTCGTGTCATCAACCTGACCGGGCACCCGCAGCGTCCGCTCGACCTGGGTCTGGCTTATGCGCGTGCTGGCTCCAGGGTTATCACTCGGCGCTACGGCTTTGATGACCCCGCTTCTCTGGCGGCCGATCTGGCAGGTGCCGAAGTGCTCTTCAACACCTATTGGGTCCGTTTTGAGCGCGACGGGGTCACTTTCCGCCAGGCGATCCGCAACACTTCCCGGTTGGTCGAAGCGGCCAGGAGGGCCGGCTTGCGGCGCATTATCCACGTGAGCATCTCCAATCCCTCCCTGGACTCGGATCTCCCTTACTTTCGCGGTAAAGCCGAAGTCGAATCCGCTGTCCGGGAATCCGGATTGTCCTACGCCATCCTGCGTCCCACGGTGATCTTTGGCCTGGAAGATATCCTCATCAATAACATCGTCTTCCTGCTGCGCAAATTCCCGCTCTTCGCCGTGCCTGGGTCGGGCGAATACCGTTTGCAGCCGGTCTACGTGGATGATGTCGCCAGGCTGGCAGTCGATCTGGGAGACTCGCAGGAAAATGTGATCCTGGATGCGGCCGGTCCGGAAACCTACACCTTCAACGAGCTTGTGAAGCTGTTGCAGGAGAAATCCGGCAGCCGGGCGAAGATCATTCACCTCCCGCCAGGATTGGCCTTATATCTATCTCGCTTGGTCGGGTCGATGGTCAACGACGTCGTGCTGACCGGAGACGAATTGCACGGCTTGATGCGGGACTTGCTCGTCTCCGGCCAGCCCCCAACCGGTCATACCCGCTTGAGTGCATGGTTGGACGAGCACGCCAGCCAGCTGGGACGCCGCTATAGTTCCGAATTGGGACGTCACTTTCGCTAAGGTCCCGAGGTTATTTCAGCCACGGAAGGGTCCGCAGAGATGTAGCACGACTGGGTCAGTTCGTAGGTGCAGATGATTTTCCACCAGCTGCCATTGGCGCTTTGGCCAGTTACCTGGGCAATCTTGCCGGCTGCGATGTGTCCGATCACCGGGTATTCCGTGCCCGGTCCAAAGCGTATGGCTAAATCCTCCTTGACGAGTACGCATGCGATTATACCAAATAGACGTGATTGGGTACAATTTGTTCCCTTTGTGCCACACTTCAGCAAAGCCAACGTTGCTTTCTTCCTGCTTCGAGGTAAAATTCTGGGATTGTCGATTCCTGCCTGAACCGGCTCCTGGTGGCCCCAGGAACTTTTAGCAGCTTGATTCCGTCCGAGAGATATACTGGAACAGGCCGATCGGACGCCAGCTCGACCCCGCCCGAACAACAGTACGCCGTGGAGCAAGCCAACATCAGACTGCTTAGGCCAGTACTTGGTACAAAACTGTAGAGGCATTCCGATGCCTGGCATCGCCATGCCCTTCCCCGTCGCATGGAGTTTGCTCTGGTCGAAGGAAAACCTTCAATCTTCAACCTTCTCTGCCGAAGTAACCGAGTCCCATAACATTGACTCGAGCAGCAACAATCAGGATATTCCTTATGAGCTCCTCAGACAACCCACTTGCCTTCAAGAACATTCTTTCCGGGATCATTGTCACAGTCGTGGGAGGCGTAATCCTGGCGTTCGTCATACGAGACGCGGTTTTCGGGTCGCAGATGGGAACTACACCTGCTCCTGAGCCCACGGCCACTGCCGAGGCAGCCACCCCTACAAATACACGACCGGCGCCAACGCCCACCCCCACGCTGGCGCCGACCCCACTATTGGCAGCTCGATTCACTGATTTCGCCTTGTGCCCGCGGGCCTGCAAGTCCAACGAGGATACGCGCACATTTCCGCAGGGGACCAAGAAAATCTACGCCCAGTGGCGTTATGAAAACGTCCCGCTTGGTGCCCACTATGTACGTTCCCTGACGCTGGAAGGGACCGGAGACTGGGTCAAGTATGACTGCATCTGGCCCGGACCGGCTGCGGGGGAGGACCAGGTCGTGTTCACTGGGCCCCAGGGTTTTCATTCCGGCACCTGGGAGATGACAATTTTTATCGATGGCGCGCTTCTGCTGCAGGAATCCTTTGTGGTGAAGGGAAACAACCAGGATTGGTCCCCCATGGGCACGATTAGCAGCTGTTACGATGGATAGTTAATATTCCATCCAGCCCGATTGGGCCCAGATTGTGACCTCGGGTTGTCCTTCGAACAGCTTGCCGAACTCTTCCGCCAGGTTCGGGTCGCTGTACAGCTTCTGGATCCCTTCCAGGTT
>DASQQR010000470.1:0-7579 GCA_035643335.1 Anaerolineales bacterium | reverse complement strand
TAGCTTGTGGCTGATGAATACCACGGAAAAGCCCTTCTCTTTGAGACCCTTCAGGCTCTTGAACAGCTGTTCCACTTCCTGGGGGGTGAGCACGGCGGTGGGTTCATCCATCACCAAGATCCTGGCATCCCGGTACAGCGCTTTCAAAATCTCGACTCGTTGCCTTTGCCCGACTGAGAGGTTCCGAATAACTGCCCTTGGCTCTACCAGCACTCCGAAGCGCTCGGAAGCCGCCTGCACCTTCCGGTGAGCTTGTTCCATGTTCAGACGCATGCCGTGGATTGTGCCGAGAATGACGTTTTCGGTAACAGTAAGCGGAGGCGCCAGGGCGAAATGTTGGGAAACCATGCCGATGCCATGGCGGATGGCGTCTTTAGGCGAAGCGATTTTAACCGGCTGGTTGTAGACCCTGATTTCCCCCTCGTCAGCATGGTACAAGCCGTACAAAATGCGCATCAGGGTTGTCTTACCGGCGCCGTTCTCGCCCAGTAAGGCGTGGATTTCACCCTGGCGCAGGGTGAAATCCACATGGTCGTTGGCAAGCACCATGCCGAAACGCTTGGTAATACCTTGCATTACCACTACCGGATCTAAGTCGCTCGTCATATCAGATTGAAATAGGAGCCATTCGCTGCAGCGATCTAACCACCGCAGCGGACGTCAAAGAAAAGATCGATTCTTAAAGTAAGCTTGCTGCAGAGATGCTCAGCTCCCTTTTGAGCTGGCCGGCGGCGGGGCTTCGTCGATGTCGACACGGAAGAGGCCGCTCTTGATCTCGTTCTCTTTGGCAGTGACCATGTCGACCAGCTCCTGGGGGATGCCACCCGTGACGCTGGTGTTGATTGGCGCAAGCATTGAACCGCCTTTGGCAACCATGCTGAAATCTTTCAGGTCCTGTGCGGTATACGTGCCGCCAGCCACCTGATTCAAGATATAGTCAACGGTCGGCTCCATATTCCAGACCGGCCCGCTGACCACGTAATCAGGCGCAAGGTCTTTCTGGTCGCTCATGTTACCGAAAACAAACAGGCCATTCTCGGCGGCGGCTTCGATGACCCCAAAGCGCTCGGCAAACAACACATCGGCGCCGGCATCGATCTGCGCCAGTGCGGCTTCCTTCGCCGCGGCGGGGTCGAACCAACTGTTGATGAAGGTAGTCTTCACATCCACATCTGGGTTGACCGAAGTAGCTCCGGCGATAAAGGCGTTCACGATGCGGTTGACCTCTGGTACCGGATAACCGCCCACCACGCCAATGACGCTGCTCCTGGTGAGACCGCCTGCCAGCATACCGGAGAGATAAGCCGGCTCGTGGATCCAGTTGTCAAACACAGAGAAGTTAGGTTCAGCAGGGCCGCCGCCCGAGCCGAAGACGAAAGCAATCTCGGGGTAGTCTTGAGCCACGCGCCGCACGGCTTCTTCATTGCCGAAGGCATCCCCGAAAATGATATTCGGTTTCCTCTGTTCGGATACCTCGCGAAGCACCCGCTCCATATCGCCCGCATAGCCGATATCATCGGTGAACTCATAGGCAATGCGGCCATCGGCTTGAGCCTTTTGCAGAGCGCTGTGGATGACCCCGTCCCAAGGCTCTTCGATGGCCGTTGCGAATGCGCCGAAGACGGATAAGGTTTTGGCTTCCTCCGGCGGTGGCGTGACGACCACCGTCTCCACCACCGTCTGCGGTGTTCCCTCTACGACGACTGTCCTGACTACCTCAACCGTCTGGATAACCGTCTGCGGCGTTTGAACGGCGGGGGTCGCAGCTGGTGCACAGGCCGACATGAGCAAACCAAAAATTACCACGAGAACAATAAGCGGCTTTTTCATCTCTTCATTCCTCCTGATTCTGATCTACGTAGGATAGGCTGGGTCGCCCAATGGGACTTGGGGATACCGTTTATTTTACTCGTTGTCAGGATGCGCACAAGGTTAAGTTTAATTTTTTTCCCCCCCGACATTCACTATCCGTTAAATGAGCACCCTTCAGCTGCCGCCAGAATAATCCCCAGGGTAGTGAGCTCGGAATAAGAGGCACCTAGGTAATCTTGTAGCCAATTCGGAGCGACGCTCAGTAATGCCACCTGTGGCCTCAGCTTCTCGAGCCGCTCCAGCGAATTGGCCGGGATCAAATCTTTATTAGAAACAGTACATTATGCTCGACCGACTTGGATTGGGGACAGGCTCTAGTTATGATTGGATCGATGTCAAACCGCTCAGAATCTCTTCCGCGAGCTTGCTAAACTCTGCTTTAACCCGGATGGGGTTTACAGGTTTGAGCATCTTTACTGGCCATCTCTCCAGCTCATCCGGAAAACTCTGGCAGCGATTGAGTGCAACTGCGAACCAATAAAGATCAAAACCCGCATCTTTTTGCTTCGCCTGCTGGAGTAAGGGATCTAATGGTTCCTGCTGTAAGATGAAATAGAGGTCCATCGCGTCGCGCGGTTCTGCACGACCGTAATAGGCCAGGAGCTTATCCACGCGCAGGTCTTTATAATCATTGATGTATACTCCATAGCCACTTTGAACCGCAGGCGCAAAACGGTAAGGTGAATCCAAAGCCAGGTCTACCCGTAAACTTTCTCCGTCTTGTTCAACCAGTAATTCGACATAGGTGACGAAGCGACGAGTAACCGAAACATCGAAGTCTGATCGAGAACCCAGCTTTTCGATCTCATAGGAGACTGGAAGAATGAGGCCCTCTATGCTCGTAAAGAAATCCAGATCAAAAGAATATCGATGACCCAGGTAAAACTCAGCCAGAGCCGTGCCACCGGTCAGATAAAACTGCTCCTGGTCAGCCGTGTGAGAGAAAGCGCTCAGGAATGATTTTTGGATAGGTGTCAGCAGACCTTTTCCAAGGAGTGGACTATCGGTTTGCATTTCTCACCCCCAGAATACGACGCCACAGATTATCGATATCAGGGGGTAAATCCAAATGGTCCAGCTCGCGCTCGACCTCTCCCAGGTCTAAATCCCGGATATCCTGTTCCTTACCGTGAGTCAAAATTTGGCGCAACAGCCAGCGGCGCTGAAAGGGGTCGGTAAGATCGAGTCGGTCTGTGCTCCAGACCAGGTGGCGAGGAAAATTTTCTAGCATCTTCTACGATTATAACATTTACGGCCTCTCCACCTCCACCCACAATTTATCTCCATCCGTGCTCAGATGGATCCAGCCGTTTCGATCCGTGCGCAGCAGGGGATATCCTGCGATCGTCTCCAGGGTTTCGGGGGAGGGAAAACCTTGATTGTTTTTCGGAGCGACACTCAACAAGATTACCTGCGGTCTCAGGTTGTTGATCCACACAGGCGGGTTGGCCGAGGCAAGTCCATTATCCGCCAGGATCAGGGCGGTTACCTGCCCGATATCCCGGCCCCAGCCCAGGGATTCGAGCTCTTCGAAACTGGCGCCCAACGGCAGCAGTGCCATGAAGTTTTTCCATTCCAGGCAGAAAATCGCACCGCGCTTGCCAGACGTGATCACACTCAGACTGGCTCCATTACCCAAATCCAGGATCTGTCCCGCCAGCACATCCGTAACCGGTATCCCAGTTTTGTTGATTTCTGTGAGCAGATAACGCGCATCAGGAAAAGCCACCCTTGATCCCGCCCACATCACAATCGCCGGAGGGAAGCGTCCAACCACTCTTGGTAAGGCTGCCAATTGGTTCCTATAGGAGGCCGTGACCACCAAATAATCCAGCTCCCGGTGCAGCAACGGTAATCGCCGTCCAAGTGACTCCGAGAGTCTGGAAGCGCTTGAACCACCATTGACCAATACATAGCGACCGGTTGGACCCTGGATCAGAATCGTATCACCCAGGCTGGTGTCATTATTGGTATTCAGCAAGGTCATGTGCAACTTGCCATCCGGAGCGCTGAAGATCATGCGCCAGACCACCACCGAGAGGACGCCCAGGACCCCGATCGAAAGCCAGGCCAGGCGGTTGATCCATGCGTTTGCTGACACAGATGGTTCCTCACCGGTCAGCTTTGCGATCAGTCTTCGAACCAGGTTTCCTCCGAAAGTCCAGCTCAGGAGGACACCGTAAAATAGGGCCACGGAAAGCAGCCCCACTGCCTCAATCTCCAGCACCCCTTTGGTGATATGAGCGATCCATTCTACGGTGCGGATGGTGTAGACCACAAATGGCCAGGCCAGATAGCCGGCCAGCTGTCCAACGGGGAAGTAAATCAGGCCCAGGATCACTGCCAAACCGCCCAGGATCATCACCGGCGGTTGAGCCGGCAGGATGAGCGGGTTCGCCAGCAGGGAGCTCAGTGACAACCGGTGAAAATGATAAATCATGACCGGGAGCGTAGTCACCTGGGCTGCCAGGGTGAAAAGCACGTATTCACCCACCGGACCGGCCAAACGTTGGGCAACCGCGACCGGCAAACGGAGAGAGGCGAAGCGGATGAATCCTTGAGACAGGGGATCCGCGTACAGTACCAGGCCCAGGGTGGCCATAAAGGAGAGTTGAAAGCCCACATCTCCGAGCACGTTGGGATTGAAGAGCGCCATGACGGCCGCCACGATCGCCAGGCTGTTCAGGCCATCCTGGCGCCGGCCGATCTGCCGGGCGAAAACCGACAGGCCGCCCATGATGGCAGCTCGCACCACGGCGGCATCTGCGCCGACCAGCAGCGTGTAGACGCCGATGCCCAGCCCCGCGACAATCGCTCCGCGCCAGCGCCCGAGAAGACGGCTGAAAACCATTGAAAAAAGCGCCGCCACGATCGTGATATTGAATCCGGATATGACAATGATGTGAGAAGTCCCGGTGTCTCGAAAGGCATCCTGCACCGGGGCGGGTATCCCCGATTCTATCCCCAGCAGGATTCCGGCCAACAGCGAGGCTTCCGGATCTGGCCACAGGCGGTAAATCGTATTGTGAGCCCGCTCTTTAAGCGCATAGATGACCCTCATGATTGGATTACCGCCGCTCTCTTTCGTGCCGCTCGGCATTAGAAAGGCCTGCGCATTCGGCATATAGGCGTAGATATCCCGGCCCGCCAGGTAAGCGCGATACGAGAAATCTTCATTGTCAGGCGGCGTCTCCAGTTCTCCACGTACCACGATCCGGTCTCCGTAGTGCCAGTCGCTCAGATTCGTTACGTTGGCGAGAATCAGGCCCTCGACGGGACGCAGATGTGTATCGCCCACGGGATGGATTTTTTTTGTGCTAATGATCAGGCTCGTGTATGCATCCTTGACATCCGGGGGTTTGAGGACAAAACCCTGAACGGCCACCTCAACCCCCGTATTGGTGTAAGCTGCGACAAACCCCGAATCCCCCAGGTCGGGTAAGGAAAATTGATAACGGGCCGCTCCCAGGCAAAGCGCTGGCAAGATGAGCCAGAGGGGCACAAAACCCAACCCGGCTGCGATGGATTGGAGGCCGGTATCTGTGAATCGTTCCAATCGCGACGGAAGGTGGTCGCGGGCAAAACGGCTCAGGTTGGGCGGAAAACCGGTTTTCTGCCGGACCAAACGATAAGCCAGGCCGGTAACCAGGGGGACCGCGCCCAGCACAACCCAGATTTTCCAGGACCATGCTAACACTTCCCCGAGCAGGATGCCGCTTAGAAACGCCAACGAAAGCCACATCAAAGGCATGAGACGACTCAAGTCCTTTTGGATATAAGGTTATCGGGTCTTCTGAGGGCTACCTGTAAATCACTCCACCCCGGGCCAGCAATCGATTATTGGCGAATCTTGCATTCAAAATAAAGTTAATATGTATCCTCTCAATAATTGGGGGAGGTGTTTGTTGGAGCGGGCGGAGCCCGCTCCAACAAACACCCACCCCTTCTTATTGAGAAGTTACGTTAATATAAAGTATACTCTAAAAATGAATAATGGGTTTCCATTTTCGGCGGGATGAGGCCTTTTTTCCCGTTAGAAGCGGCAGAGCAGCAATAATCTACATGGCTGAACTAACTCGCATTGAAATGATCAAGCTGATCGCCTGCAGTCCGGATGGCAAGCTCGTCCTCCGGGGCGTGGATCTGAGCAAAATCGACTTGAGCAATCTGAGTTTCCCTGGGGCAAACCTGGCGCTTGCCAACCTGAGCTCATCCATCCTGCGGCAGGTTGACTTGACCAAGGCGGACTTGAGCCTGGCGGACCTCAGCTATGCAGACTTACTTGATGCCGATTTGCGCGGCGCTAATTTATACGAGGCCAATCTGGTGGCAGCCAATTTGAGGGGCGTGGATCTCAGGGATGCCGACCTGCGCATGGCGGATTTGCGCGAGGCCAATCTGAGGACGGCGGACCTGACCGGGGCGAACCTGTGGCATGCGAAAATGGAAGGCGTCCACCTGACCTTCGCCGACATCGAGGGCGCCAAGGGCTTGCCGGTCGATATCGAGCAGTATTTATCCGGGAAGCAATCCTAGCACCGCGTAAAGAAAGCTCAATCGTTACCACTCAGGTCAATTTTATGGGACCCGGATCCTTCGGCAGGCTCAGGACAAGTGAACGCGGAAAAACGCGGATCCTTTTCTGTCTAGCAGGCACCATCCCGGGACGGGCCTTAATCACCGGGTCATGGTTTTGCGTGCGACAGGCGATGCCCCATCACCAGCGAAAGGCCCCATCTTCAAATCTTTCTGCGTCCTCCGCGCTCGTCAGCGTCCCATTCAAAGGCAGGCCGAGCAGTTATACTCAATCTTTTTTCGGAAAGCGCGGAATCAGCATGGGGGTGCGGACCTGGTAACGGGTATACTCCTCCCCGAATTCTCGCTTGAGTTTTCGCTCCTCGAGCATCGCTCCTAGGACCAGGTAAACGGTTAAACCGAGGTTCAAAGCGAACAAGTTGAACGTCATCACCGGGGTCAACCAGATTAGTGCCAGGCCGGCCGTGTAAAGTGGGTGGCGCACATGACGGTATAACCCGCTCACGTTAAGAGACGATGGCTCCTCTCTTGAACCGACCAACTGCCGGAGCCCCAAAAATGACCAGACTCCAGTCTGTAATAGGCCGGCCACCAGGGCCAGGACCGCCAGAAACTGGCCGCTTATCGTGAGGTACACCCATGGGGACGGGATCGAGTACAGGTGCCGGTCGCTCAAAAGCGCCGGCAAGGCCAGCACGGGGAGCAGGCTCACGGTGGCAAACAGGTTGTAGGCCAGGCGGTACCAGCGATCTACCCCGGTACCCATCCAGCGCCGGGCCCTTCCCTTGGCCCATAATGAGGCCAGCAGTGAATGCACCAGCCCGTATATCAGAACCGAAAGAAAAACCAGCAAGGGCGAGTAAAACATGCCTATCCGTTAACCAGCTCCTGGTACCTAAAGCAATCGACAACGTGATCGTTGACCATCCCGACCGCCTGCATGAAAGCGTAACAAATCGTCGGGCCGACGAAGCGGAAGCCACGCTTCTTGAGATCTTTGCTCATCGCCTCGGATTCCGGCGTTTGGGCGGGGATCTCGCCTAGAGATTTCCAGGCGTTGACTTTGGGTTCTCCATCTACAAAGCCCCAGATATACGCGTCGAAAGAGCCAAATTCATCTTGGACCTCCAACAAGGCTTTAGCGTTTTGGACTGCCGCGTTAATCTTTAAG
>DASQQR010000469.1:0-14350 GCA_035643335.1 Anaerolineales bacterium | reverse complement strand
GCCGGGTGCTCGTCGAGCTCGTCGGAGTTCCTCATCTTTCCATCCAGATCGTCACTGGCCCGTCATTGGCAATCTCCACCAACATATGCGAGCCAAATTCTCCTGTTTGCGTAGGCACCCCTTGCTCGGCCAACAGATCGGCAAATCGATTCACCAAAAGGCTGGCGGTCTCAGGCGACGCAGCCTGCGTGAAAGACGGACGGCGTCCTTTGCGAGTATCCGCGTAAAGGGTGAATTGCGAGACCACGATGGCCTCTCCGCCTATATCTAATAGAGAGTGATTGATCTTCCCCTCTCGGTCTTCAAATATGCGCAGGTTAGCGATTTTTTCGGACAGATAGCGGGCCTCGGATTCTCCGTCGGCTGGGCCGATCCCCAACAGGATCACCAGGCCTGGTCCGATTTGTGCAATGGTATCTCCCCCGATCTTAACGCTTGCGTGTCTGACGCGTTGCAGCACTGCTCGCATGGAATAACCTAACCGATTCGGATAAATGCCCCAACCTCTTCAAAATAGATTTCCCGCCGGCCAAGTGATTTCAGCCGGCTAAAAATGGTCAAAGACTTCAGCTACCGTTCTCCAGTTCTTGGCGCACCAGACTGGCTACCTCGCCCGGCTCGACGTGACGGTGGGTTTGCAGCTTGGAATAGACTAAATTGCCATTGATACTGATTTCAAAACGTCCACCATCGGACGGAACCAGCTTTACGGCTTCGACTTCGGGTTCAAACTCATCCAACAATTCGGCCGCCAAACTGACAGCTCTCCCGGTATAGTTTCAAACCGCGCAATAAACAATCTCAATGTCTAACAACATCCCGCTTCCTCCGCTGGTGCCTTTTCAATCCGCTATAGCACCACAGCTTAGTAATTCCGTTCTCGACTCGCTTAACCAGGCAATCCGGGCATGCAAAATTAGTATAACACAGGGCCGGTATCCAAATCGGCGTTGATTAATCCACATCAATCCGGTTTATGCTAAAATCAAATCGGATGCACCCAAATGTTGTCACGATCTTGTGGCCAGAGCTTTCTACGAAAGTTATGCTGGCGCTCATCTGATTACGTAACGGAAAAAGAGATCCCATGGAAGCTGATTTGGATGTTCGTCCCTCCCCAATTGCCGGTCAATGGTATCCGGCTGAATCACGTCGCTTAGCCTCCAGCGTAGACCAGTATATCAACGCGGCTCGCCCGCCGGAAATTGAGGGCGAGGTGGTAGCGGTAATGGCCCCGCATGCCGGGCATCTTTTCTCGGGTCCTGTGGCAGGTTACGCCTTTGCCGCGCTGCGCGGACTGGATCCCGAAGTTGTCGCCATCGCCTCTCCAATGCACTATCCTTATGCTCAGCCGCTGCTGACATCGGCCCACGCAGCTTACCAAACCCCATTGGGAATCATCCCCATCGATCAGGAAGCAGTTCGAACATTGAATGAGTGCCTTCGGGGAGACCTGGGGTTTGGGTTATCGCCTGTATACAACGATCCGGAACACTCCCTGGAAATCGAATTGCCATTTCTGCAGCGCGTCATCAGTAAGCAATTCAGCTTGGTCCCGGTCATGGTCCGCGACCAAACAGCCAGAGTAGCCCGGTCCCTTGGATCCGCATTAGCCGAAACCCTTCAGGATCGTAGCAGCCTCCTGGTGGCCAGCACCGACCTGTCCCATTTTTACACCCAAGAGGTTGCTGAAGAGCTGGACGCCGAGGTACTGCGACAGGTAGAGGCGCTCGATCCCGAAGGAGTCCTGCGCGTCGAAGAACAGGGCAAGGGCTTCGCCTGCGGGCGTGCAGCCCTTGCTGCTGTACTGTGGGCAGCCAAAGACCTTGGCGCCAATTCCGTTAAGGTACTGCACTACGCGACCTCGGGCGACGTGACCGGTGACTTCCTCCGGGTGGTCGGCTATGCTGCCGCCGTAGTAACGCGCAAATTGTCACTTTCAGGTAGTTCGTCAGGCTCATAAAAACCCTTTCCATCCACCATCTACATGCCCACTTACGTAGAAATCGCCGTTAATGTGCCGCAGGTAAGTGGTGCATTTCATTACCACCTGCCTCCAGATCTCCAGGGTCGGGCTAAACCCGGTCATCTGGTTGAGATACCTTTTGGGAAACAGATGGTTCAGGGGGTCGTCCTACGGGAAGTGGCACAGCCAGCCGTCCCGGAAACGCGCCCAGTTCACCAATTGTTGGATCCCGATGTGGTCCTCACGCAAGGCCAACTTGCCCTGGCAGAATATCTGGCTGATGCTAACCTCGCATCTCTATCAGCCTGCATCAGTCTGATGTTGCCGGTGGGCCTCAGCCAGATGGCGGACACCCTGTATACGCTCAAAGAGGCCCTGCTGGCAAGCCAGGGGATTGACCCTGACCAGGCGAGTTCGATCCAAACCTTCGATGAACTCAGCCCTCTCCAGGACGGCTTGGTGGAACTGCTCCGCCGGCGGGGCCCCCTGCGTGGGCGGCAGATTAGTCAGGCCCTGCCACGGCGCAACTGGCGGGCGGCTGCTCGCGCTCTCGTCCGGCGCGGCCTGCTCTTCACCCAATCCGTGCTGCCGCCGCCAACCGTGCAGCCAAAATCTGTGCGCACCGCGCAGCTGGCTTGCCCCCCGGAACTTGTCGAAGCCGAGCTTCCTAACTTGGCTAGGAAAGGCAGCCAGGCGCTGGAACACCGCCAGGCAATGATGCGGTTCTTAATGAGTGAACCAGGGCCGGTCGACGTGAGCTGGGTGTATGCGGAGAGCGGAGGCAACTTGGCTGATCTGCGCAAGTTGGCGGAGCACGGTCTGGTCAAGTTGGGCGAGAGTGAAGTCTGGCGCGATCCCCTGGAGGACATAGATTTTCTGCCCAGCCAACCGCCCCCTCTCACCCGAGACCAGGAATCCGCCTGGAGGCATATCAAAGCCGGAATAGAAGCGACCGGCGCTGGAAATCCTGTCCCTCCATTCCTGCTTCACGGCGTCACGGGCTCTGGCAAAACAGAGATTTATCTTCGCGCCGTTGCGCAGGTGATCCAGTCAGGAAAACAGGCCATTATCCTGGTGCCTGAAATTGCCCTCACTCCTCAAACCCTACGGCGCTTCGTATCTCGCTTTCCGGGACGCGTGGGCCTGATGCACTCCGGCCTTTCTACCGGCGAACGTTACGACACCTGGCGCCGGGCTAGGCAAAGGGAGGTGGATATTATGATCGGTCCGCGCAGCGCGCTTTTCACTCCATTTCCTGCTTTGGGACTGATTGTGGTCGATGAGAGCCACGACGATTCCTACTATCAAAGCGAGAGCACTCCCTGTTATCACGCCCGCCGCGCGGCGATCGCTTTTGCCCGTCTGGTAGGGGCGGTGTGCCTGTTGGGCTCAGCAACACCTGACATCTCCAGCCGCTATCAAGCCGCTCAGGGAAAATGGGATTATCTGCACCTTCCGGAACGCATCCTCGCCCATCGCCACACGGTCCAGTCGCAGATGAAACGTCTGGCATTGACCAGCAGCTCCGGCAGACCTCCTGAAAGCAAAGAGGTCAGTGGGCTGGGAATGCCCGTTTCCCGCTACCGCCCGTTTGAGCAGCAAGCTGAAATGATCGACCTGCCTCCGGTCCAGGTGGTGGACATGCGCCGCGAACTGCAATCCGGCAATCGCTCGATCTTCAGTGGAGCACTGCAATCCGAGCTCTCCCGGGTGCTCAGGAATGGAGAGCAGGCCATTTTATTCCTCAACCGGCGAGGGACGGCCACGTACGTATTTTGCCGGGACTGCGGGCATAGCATGCGCTGCCCAAGGTGCGACACTCCTCTGACCTATCACTCTCCCCGATCTGCTCTCATTTGTCATCACTGCGGCTACACCCGCAAAATGCCCAAATCCTGCCCCAATTGTGGCGGCAAGCGCGTCCGCCAGTATGGAACCGGCACCGAAAAGGTGGAGGCCGAGGTTCAGAGAATCTTCCCTCAAGCCCGGACCCTCAGATGGGATTACGAAACGACGCGAAAAAAAGGCGCGCATGACCTCATCTTGGAACACTTCATTGCTCACCGTGCTGATGTGCTCATCGGTACCCAGATGCTGGCTAAAGGCCTGGATCTGCCCCTGGTAACTTTGGTGGGGGTCGTGCTGGCAGACGTAGGTTTAAATCTCCCCGACTATCGAGCAGCCGAGCGTACGTTCCAGGTACTCACCCAGGTCTCCGGGCGCGCTGGTCGTAGCCCTTTGGGCGGCCAGGTGGTTCTGCAAACCTTCGAACCGGATCATTATGTTATCCGGTCTGCTGCCAAACACGACTATACCGCTTTCTATGACAAGGAACTCGAATACCGCCGGCAGCTGGGATATCCTCCGTTTAGCAAACTGGTGCGCCTTGTGTACCGGCACCTGAACGCTGGCCAGGCTGAAGTGGCCGCAAGGTCTCTGGCGGCTCAAATCAGGTTTTGGCTAACTGCCGCAGACCGGCACGCCACCGAAATGATCGGACCTGTGCCCTGCTTCTTCGCCCGTTTAAACGGAATGTATCGTTGGCAAATCATCCTGCGCGGCCCCAACCCGGCTACTGTATTGCGCAACCACGCCTTGAGGGATTGGCGCGTTGAGGTTAATCCACCAAGTTTGCTATAATTATGCCGTGACGGTGGAAATCAGGCACACTATCAGGAGCTAGCCATGGACCAAATGCGGCGTGAAATCCTCACCTGGAGTGACGTGGACGCCTTGATCGATCATCTTTTGCCCCAATTTGAATTCGAATTTGAGGCCATGGTTATGATCACGCGAGGCGGCATTGTCCCCGGCGGACTGTTATCCGAGGCCATGGACCTGAAGCATTTATTGACAGCCGCGGTTGATTTCCCCGCTGAGTTGGAGCGGGAAAAGTCTGGCTTATTCGCCTGGCCCAGGTTTCTACAATTCCCTGAAGACGACCTGCTCGGGGACCGCCGCACGCTTGTGATTGACGACGTATGGGGCTCAGGGCGGACGATTACTTCGGTGAAAAACCGGGCCATGGCTGCTGGAGGCACCCCATTCACCTGTGTGTTGCACTTCAATCCTTATCGCAACCTCTTCGGCTCAGTCCGGCCCGACTACTACGCGGCCATCACGGATGCTTTCATCATTTACCCTTGGGAGATCCACCGGGACGCTGATCTGGCTTTACTGAACCAAGCGCCTCGCCCGTCCTCCTGATCAATCCCCGAACTCTGCGATGAAATTAGCGCTGATCGGTGATGTCCATGCCAACCTGCCAGCGTTAGAGGTTGTTTTGGATCACGCTCGCCAGCAAGAAGTTGAGGCTATCTGGAACATTGGCGATTTTGTAGGTTATGGAGCCTTTCCGGATGAAGTAGTAAAGCGCTTGATAAAGGAGAAGGCTATCAGTATTATTGGCAACTACGACCTCAAAGTGTTGAAATATCCTAAGAAAAAGAAAAAATGGCGCAAATCCAAAATGCCTCAAAAATGGTTCGCCTTCAAATGGGCTTATGAAAACCTGTCCAAGAAAAGCAGAAAATATCTGCTCTCGCTGCCTGAAGAAATCCGGTTGATAGAGGGCGGAAAGCACATCCTGCTCACCCATGGGAGCCCGGCCTCTAACGAAGAACACCTGACCCCCGACACACCCGAGCAGCGCCTGAGGGAACTGGCTCGCATGACTGCTTCGGAAAATATCCCCAAAGCGGACGTGATTATTTGTGGTCATTCTCACCGGGAATTCGTCCGCCAGGTTGAGGCTACTTGGTTCATCAACACCGGTAGCGTGGGACGGCCCGACGATGGTGACCCGCGCGCCTGCTATGCCACCCTGCAGTTAGACCATCAAGGCATGCGTGCAAAACATTACCGCCTGAAATATGACGTTGACCGGGCTGTCGTAGCTATCCGCGAGAAGGGTCTGCCGGAAGTGTTCGCCCAGATGCTCATCCAAGGGCGCGATCTGGAGACCGTCCTGGATAACCTAGACTCAACACCTACCACCCACCAAGCTTGACCTATTTCCGTTAGAAATGGGTGAACGGGAATTCATCATAGCAAGGAGCTGTGACCATGACCTTCGATTGGTTGATCCATTATTTTCAAGGAATCGAGGCCGTTGTCCTAAAAACCGCTCTCGCCTTAGTATTAGGCGCTGTCTTCGGCCTGGAACGCGAGTGGAGCGGCCACGAGGCCGGCTTTCGAACAAATATCTTGATCTCTATCAGTGCCTGTCTTTTCACATATCTAGGCCTGGAAGCTTTTCCTCTGATCGGCGATGCCCGCGATCCTGCTCGGGTTGCGGCGCAAATTGTCAGCGGAGTGGGCTTTTTAGGTGCCGGTACCTTGTTGCAGACCCGGGATAAGGTCCACGGTTTGACCACCGCAGCCACCATTTGGCTCGTTGCCGCGGTCGGTATGGCCGTCGGCGCAGGTGCCTATTTCAGCGCCATCTTCACCACCATTTTAGCTTTAGGGGTATTGAGTCTGCTGGCTCCCATTAGCAGGGGCCTGGAAGCCAAGGCACGCAGGAGGAGTATGCAAGACGAGGCCCTTAGAGAAATAAAGAAGATCAGTGAAGAAGAGGTAGGTACCGAAGAATAAGCAGTTGTCCTTAAAGAGAGTGGAGTTATGCTTAGAGCGCCGCTATCGCCAGCGCCAGGTTGTGGTGGAATTCCGGTTGTTCGAAGCGCTCCCAGGCTTGCGGGAATGAGATCATCAAATTATGCCGCTCGGCGTGTTTGGCGGCCAGGTAGGCCACGATTGGTTCAGGGTTTTTGCGCTCGCTGACCGGCAGCTGGACCTGCCGGTCCTCCCAATGGTCAAGAAATTCCCGCAAAATCTCACAGGCCACTCTCGCGTCGTTCAGGTCTCCGAGATGATCCTGCAGTTCCTTGATGTCTTTGATCACCTGCTTGGATTCTTCTGCTAATACCTCCCGAAAGAATTCCACCGTGTAGCGCAATCTCTTGAACTCAATACGCAGGGCATGCAGCTGATCAATTGAAGCCGTACTCAAAATGGAGTTAAAAGCCCGGACGTTCGCCAATTGAGTGTAAACTAAGATCGGCACGACGTGCCTCACCAGATGGGGCACCGGCTTATCCTCTGGGACTGGCTGCGCTCCCGCACCCGGGGTGTCGAGGAATTTCAAAAAAACCATTTTGAAGTTTTGATATTTTTCGCCATCCAGATACGCCAGCATCTCGGCCCGAGCGACCTCTCGCTGCTCATCCCAGGCGCTCAGTAGGGGTTCCAAGCCCTGCCGGTGTCCTTCTGGAAGTGTCTCGAGATACTTTTGAGCCTTCTCCATAAACACATCCAGGTCGCGAACATTACCCAAGGTCCGGCCTGCCTCTTTTAACCCTCTGCGATGGACCTTAATCGCCTTGGACTTAAAAGCCCCCTCAAACACCTCAAACGCAGCCCGCATCCGCCGGGTCGCAACTCGCATATCATGCAGCTCTTCAATATCCTCTCCCTGCCGCGTGCCTTCTTCGTGGCGTAACATCTCGGCGAAATGATAGCGCAGCACCTTGCGGCCCGCTTCGGCAATCGGATCATCAGGTTCGACCCCCGGCGATTCCAAGGAGAGCAACGCATCAAAGGCTTGGGACGCCTGGGGCATCTCTCTCTTCTTTTCTGCGGGTTGGACTGCCAGATTCTTCGTAGTGGTTAAGAGTTCTTCCTGTCGCTGTCCGTCTTCTTCTATTCCGCTCTTTCGCTTTTGCTCCCCATCAGGAAAAATCTCCAAACCTCTGGCCCGGAATTGCCTTCGCCAGTATCGCGTCCGGCTGCGCGATAGGCCAACCCGCTCAGCCACGTCTTTGGTCTGCAGGCCATCATCATAGAGCAAGAGCAGCTGGGCTCTCCGGCGTATCGCGGCCGTAGCACCCCGGGTGGCCCACCCCTCGATCTGGTCTCTATCGCTGTTCGCGATGAAGTCTCTCATGGGCGGCCTATACCTGAGCCTTTTCCTGGCGTTCATTGAGCAGGTAATTCTGGATATCGAGGGGCTTTTCTCCCTGGCGGCGCTTGGCTCGTTCGGAGCTGCCATCGGAGTGCATGTAGCGTGCTTTGACATTATCCACCAGGTACTCTGCCAATACATTGTCCCGCAAATGGCGCACCAGAGAAGCATCCTCCAAAGGAAACAATACTTCCACGCGCCGGTTGATGTTGCGGGGCATCAGATCGGCGCTGCCCAGGTAGATCTCATCGTTGCCCCCGTTCCGAAAGTAGTAAATGCGGCTGTGTTCCAAAAAGCGCCCCACGATACTGATTACCCGGATGTTCTCACTGACTTTTGCCAGATTGGGGCGCAGACAGCAGATTCCGCGCACGATCAAATCGATTTTGACCCCAGCCATGGAGGCCCGGTATAGTGCCTGGATCATTGGTTTATCGACCAGGGCGTTCATCTTAAAGATCAGATGACCCTGCTCCCCCTGACGGTGGATCTCGATCTCCCGCTCGATCAATGCCTCCATTCGTTGTCGCAGATTGATCGGCGCTACCAACAGTTTCCGGTATTCTGTTTTCGCCGAGTATCCGGTCAGGTAATTGAACAGATCGGTGGCATCCGCGCCGATGTCTTCATCACAGGTGAACACGCCGATGTCTTCGTAAACCTGGGCGGTGATTGCGTTGTAATTTCCCGTGGCCAAGTGAATATAGCGCCGGATATGCTCGCCTTCTTTACGGATCACCAGCGCAACCTTGGAGTGAGTTTTCAATCCCAACAACCCGTAGATGACGTGCACTCCCTCCCGCTCTAGTGCCTTCGCCCACTCGATGTTGCTCTCTTCGTCAAAGCGGGCTTTGAGTTCCACCAGCACGGCGACCTGCTTTCCATTTTCACGCGCCTCCAACAAGGTCTTCACCACCGGCGAGTTGCGCCCCACGCGATACAAGGTCTGCTTGATCGCCAGCACATTCGGGTCCCTGGCAGCCAACCTCAAAAAGTCAACCACGGGTGTGAACGAATCATAGGGATGGTGAACCAGGATATCGCGCTGTCGGATAAGGCTAAAGATATTTCCGTCGTATCCTTCAATATTCAAAGGCGCTGGAATGGCTGGCAAAAAAGACGCGAATTTCAAATCATAGCGTTCGATGTTATACAGGCTCATCAGGCTGCCGATGCCAAGGGGGCCTTCGAGGGTGTAAATATCATTGCGATCCATTTCCAGGTTTTCAACCAAGATTTCCCGGATGTGTGAAGGCATCTCATTATTAACCGTGACCCTGACCACCGATCCAAAACGGCGGCGGCGCACGCCTTGTTCGATCGTTTCGAGCAAGTCCGCGGCTTCCAGCTCCTGAATTTCAACGTCTGCGTCTCGGGTAACCCGGAATGGATGAGCCTCCAGGACCTCCATGCCTGGGAAAAGGACATCCAGATTGGCGGCAATGACTTGTTCCAGCCAGACAAAGTAATGGTGGTGAGGCACCGTTCCGTCCCGGCGCACACTTCCTGAGGAACGTTTTATGGGCACCAGGCGCGGCAGAGTCCCCGGTACCTTAACGCGGGCGAAGTGGCTGAGCTGATCCTGTTCACGAATAAGCACCGCAAGGTTCAAACTCAAATTCGAGATGTGCGGAAAAGGATGGCCCGGATCGAATGCCAGGGGCGTGAGCACCGGAAAGATCACTTCATCAAAATATTGCTTAGCGCTCTCTCTTTGTTTTTTGTTAAGGGCAGCATAATCCAGAACGTGGATGCCTGCCTTGTTGAGATGAGGCAACAAATCATCCCGCAAGCACTCGCGTGCCCGGGCCATTAATTGCAGGGTTACCTTTCGAATGATAGCGATTTGCTCAGCCGGGGTCATACCATCTGGAGGCACTTCCACTACACCGGCTTCCACCTGCTTCTTGAGTCCGGACACTCGAACCATGAAAAACTCATCCAGATTCGAACCGAGGATGGCCAGGAATTTGATGCGCTCCAGCAACGGGTTGCTCTCATCCTGGACTTCCTCCAAAACCCGGCGTTGAAACTCGAGCAGTCCCAACTCTCGATTGATGAACAATTCGGGGCCATTCAGATCGATCGCGGTTTCTTCTACCTGCTCCTTCTTAGAAGATTTCGCCATCCGTACCTCCGCACGCTAATTGCTGCCATTTGTTGCTTTCTTCTTTTCCTTCTTGCCCTTCTTTTTCTTCTTGGCCACTTTTGCCTTACCTTGAACATCGAAGACGCCTTCGGCAAAAGGATCGTACTTCAATTCCTGGCTCAGCTTATCCACGAGGGTCTGAAGCACCTTCACCCGGGCGTACAGCTTGCTGTTGCCCTCAATGACCGTCCAGGGGGCGGTCACGGTACTGGTCTTGAGCAGCATCTCGTTGACGGCTTCATCATAGAGATCCCATTTCTCACGGTTGCGCCAATCCTCATCGGTCAGTTTCCAACTGCGCAAGGGATCGGTCCTGCGGGCCTCAAACCGCCGCAGCTGTTCGTCCTTGCTGATATGGATCCAAAATTTGAACAAGATTGTGCCAAAATCTACCAGCTGGCGCTCGAACTGGTTAATCTCGCGGTAAGCACGCTTCCAGGCATCTTCTGTGCAAAACCCTTCGATGCGCTCTACCATTACTCTTCCATACCAGCTGCGGTCGAATATGGCGATCTGGCCCGTCTCTGGCAGCCTGCGCCAGAATCTGTACATATACTGCCGCACAGCGTCATCCCCCTGGGGTGCTGCGATCGAGTAAACCACATATCCCCGCGGATCTATCTTCTCCGTCACCCGCTTGATGGCTCCACCTTTTCCCCCTGCGTCCCAGCCTTCGAATACCATGATCACCGGTCGCTGCTGCACGTAAACCTGGTAGCCAAGCGCGTGCAGGGCGACCTGGTTTTTGATCAGCAACTGGGTGTACTCACCTTTATCTAATGACAGAGAGAGATCAACTGTTTCCAACATCGCCTTTTCCTTTCTCGCCTTCGCCTCGCCCGTTGCTTTCCTCAGCCGCGCCTTCCACTTCCAGATCCTCTTCCGCCTGCAGTTCTACTTTAACTACTTCCTCGGGTTTCCGGGTCCTCGAGGGTTTTCGCCGTCGCGATGGTCTGTCGTCATTGGGCCGAGCTTCCGCCACCGGTTCTAGAGCAGTTAAGGCCTCTTCCATCTCAACCTCTTCACCTTCCTCCTCTTCCCGGATGTCTTCATCCTTTGAGGTAACCGCCTCCCAAAACGATGGATCTGGCATTGCGTCCAGAGCGGTCAGGCGGTCTTCCAAGCCAGCAATGATCGTCTCGAAGATCTTCACCCAGGTGTGGCGGCGACTGGTGGCTTCAACAATCGTCCACGGTCCCCATTCCGTATCGGTGCGCTCAAACATCTCCTCGTAGGCTAAAGTCCACTCGTCGTATTGGCGGTGATGCTCCCAGTCTTCCGGTGCCACGTGCCAGGCGTTGAGTGGGTCCTGAGAAAGCCTTTCAAACCGGCGGCGTTGTTCCTCCCGGCTGATGTGCAAAAAGAATTTAACGATCAAGTAGCCATCGTCCGCCAGTGTGCGCTCAAAATCAACGATGTCCCGGTAACCCCGGCGCCATTCGCTCTCCGGGATCAGGTTTTCCATGCGCTCCACAAGCACCCGGCCATACCAGGATCGATCGAAGATCGCCCATTCACCTTGACCTGGAATCTTGAGCCAGAATCGCCATAGCCAGGGGCGTTTCTTTTCGTAGGTGCGCGCCGCTCGAATCGGATAGAGCTTAAAACCGCGCGGATCGAGGCGGGCGGTCAGCTTTTGAATTGAGGTGCCCTTGCCCGCCGCGTCCCACCCCTCGAACAGAATGATGATGGGAATTTTCGCATCCCAGGAGGCCTTCTGCATGGCGTAAAGCTGGTTGCGTAATTTAGGCATCAGCTTCTTATATTCCTTTTTCTTGATTTTCTTGGATAGATCAATTTTTTCTAACATCGTCGAAGGCTCCTTTCCCAAAGAGGACAACGATTTCCCGCCTAGCTCCTTGAAAACAACGTTGATCTTGTTGCAGGAAGAAACGCGCACCAGGAAGTGAATGCATTTCTATTTTAAGCCATAACCGGCTTTGTGCACATTCAAAAATGGATATTCACGCCATTCTTGATCAATTTAGCCCCACTTCTTAAGCTGGCCAGCACAACCACGAACGTTAATGGGTTGGTGAGTTGGGGACGGGTACCCGCCTCCAACTCACCAACCAAAGATTCCAGCAACTTTTTAGTGCTCCCCCCGGCCTCTTTCGCTTGGACTTAACAAAGCGAGAATCCCTAAAGCGCCCATGTCAGAGAACAACATAGGTGCTAGAAAAGGTGCACCTCGCAAGAATCGTTCGCCTACAATAGTGCCCTGGGAGGTCAGGTTCTGATTGATGTGCAGCCACGAACCCAGCAACCCCACCAGGATCATCAGCACCATCGCGCCAAGGTAAGTGATCACATCACCGCGCCGCGGTTCTTTAACGACTCCCAGCGAAACCGCCACGACGGTTCCGAAAACGCCTACCCCAGTGGGCAGCCACAGCCAGGGGTTTTCAAAATTCGTTCGGGCATGATCCAGTACGCTGCTGATCACCGTCGCCAGGCTGCCCATGCCGATCATAAAGATATACGCCCTGGTCTTGCTGTATGGCAGGCGCAATTTCAAACCCCGCAACAGATCCAGCCTGCCGCTATCTGGCGGGTCTTCCTCCCAGGCTGCACTGATACCGAGCAGTCCCACCAACGAAAAAGTTAATGGCCCTAAGATCGGTGGCGCCCATACCAGCAGGTTGACGCTCACCCGCTCTCCGGGAGGGGCATTAGGCAGGATCGCCCGCAAAATGTGAAAATAAGCGCCCAACAAGCCTACCGCGATGCTGCTGACGAAAACAACTGTGGCCAAAACAGTAGCCAAAGGGCGCTGCCTCAAGGCAAGCAAACCTGCCAGGAGCAACACCATACCCGCAATGGGGCCGAAAATGATTGGGATCCATTCATTCGGCACAATCGTCCCGCTCATGCTATGCGCCAGGTAAATGTCAATCCCCAGGAAGATCTCGTTGGTGGCGGCCATCAGAAGCATGATCTGGTCGCGCGAAAGAGGCAAATGGACGCGGCGCAGGCCAGGGAAAATCATTGCCAGATAATCCATGGCTAGGGCTCCAATCCCGCTTCAAGCAACTTCTCATCAACCATCTCACGCAGCTCCGCCAGATCGCTTAAGATCTCATAGGCGCCATGCCACTGGGTGTAATCTGGACCTCTCATCCACACCCCGAACTTAGCCGTCCGCCCCCAGTGATGCCACAGCTCGAAATAAGTGAAGTCGATGGGTTCATCAAAGGGCGCGCTGGTAAACAAGCCGTTATCCGTGAGCGGCTTCACCAGATCGTCACTCTCTTTTACCCAGGCGTTAACTGCCTGGGTAGCTTTGTCCGCTTCCGTATAGAAGTTTTCAATGAAGTTTTCGTTATGACATTCCAGGCACGCACCCTGCATGCGCACTTTGTTGTCCTGCCAGCTCGGGCGGCGATCGCTCACGGGAGCGAACAAATACCAGGTCAGCCGGTCTCCCACATCATGTGTGGTGCCGCTGGTGCCAAAGCCACTGATGTGACAGATCGCGCAGGTAGGCGCCGGGAAGTCGCTCACCGTCAGAGTGCCAGGATCCGCCTCCCAGTTCCAGTTTTCCCCGCCGGTATGGTAGGCAATCCCATGAGGCGACTCAACGTAGATCTCCCACTGAGGGTGGTCCGGTCCGATGTGGCAAGCATTGCAGGTCTCCGGTTTTCGCGCTTGTTCAAGGCTGAACTCGTGACGCAGGTGGCACTTCTGGCATTGCCCCACGGAGCCATCGGCGGCCGGTTTCCCAATATTATGGCAGACCTCGCAGGCAAATTGGGTCACCTCAGGTCCTTCCAAAGCGAAAAGCGAATTGCGCATCCGGTTCGGGTCTGGGGCGGCCTCGGGAATCGACTTGTACATTTCCAACATATCTGGGGATAAACTTTCTGCACCTGCATAGGCCACGTAGGCTGGCACGCCATGGCGGCTTTGATTGTATTGAGCGACCTCCGTCACGTGGCACTGATCGCAACGGGCCGTGGTGGGCGAGTTCAGCACATAAGTCCCCTCATGCTCTACCGCGTTCGGATAATTGACATTCACCTCGTGGCAGTTGCGGCAGGTTACCTCCGCAGCCGCCATGCTGCTATGCCCGAACTGTTCAACAATTCCCGGCGTAGTCCGGCGATGGCAGACCACGCATTCATCGGTGCTGTCTGCCAATACATCGATCCGCTGCGCGTCAGTCCGGCTGGCCCCCCGGCCGATCGCCAATATAATCAAGGCCAGACCGAGCACCACGATCACCGCCACCAAACCGATGAATGCGTGGTCTGCCATCGCCGGACTACGCCGG
>DASQQR010000468.1:0-2802 GCA_035643335.1 Anaerolineales bacterium | reverse complement strand
ACCGAATCGACGTACTGGGGGCCAGCAGTGACTTGTTTATCCAGCTCGACGCCGATAGCAGCATCCTCCGCGTCCAGGCTTTCATTACTCAGAACACCTTTGAATTCGAACTCTTCTCCACATAGTGAGGCCTGGGTGGTCTCAAAACCCATGGAGAGCACCGGCAAGGCATCTGGATCGGGAGTGGCACCGGGATCGGGAGCAGGTTCCTGGGCTGCCTCCTCGAGCACAGCGATGCTCAAGGCCTCCCAGCTGCCAGCCTCGGCCAGGCGGAAAGTCACTCTGACCGGGCTTCCTACTGCCAGGTTTTCGTCCAGGTGGGTGTCTTCACCAACCAATAGATTCCAACCGCTGATCTGCCATGCTGTGCCGAACTCTCCCATGGTTTCCAGGGTCCCCGTAAAGGAACGCACCTCTTCCGGCCCAGCGGCGGGTTCGATGCTATCTGCCACCCAGGTGCCGTCTTCCAGAACCCGGCCTTCAACGCGAACGAAATCGCCGGTGTGTGGCTCAGCGCTCATCGCGGTCGTTTCGTCCATGGTGATGGGGACTCCGGCGACTATCCAGGTGCTGCCCTGTTTATCGGTCAGCTCTCCTTGCAGAGAGAACTGATATTCTGGGGTTTCCAGAGTCGCTTCTGATGCGGCGATAACGGCCTGTCCGGCGGAAACGAAGACCTGCGAGCTTTCATTGGTCACCAGCACGCGGCCATGTTCAACCGCGAAGCGTGATTTCCCCAGTTGATCTACGGCGACACTGAAATTGGTGCCGTGAACGCTGGCGATACCCGAGGGAGTGAAGACCATAAAAGTGCTCTTCTCCCCACGCAGGGGGACCACATCATTGGCGATCTCGCCGGCGCCCTGATTTAATACCACCTGCAGAACTTTTCCCCAGTCGCCATCGACTCGAGTGAGGGTTAGATCCGTGCCGGGTCCGAGCCTCGTCTGGCTGCCTTCAAAAAAGACCAACGTGGCGCTTGAACCGGGTCCGGTGCGAAGACGTTGGCCGGCGTGCACGGAATCGCCGTTGGAAATCTCTTGCCAACTGTCTTGAACGCCGGGCGATGTAACCAGCACGGCACCATTTATGTCCGTGAGGTGGGCCATCTGCGCGTTGCGAGGTCCGGCGGCCCAGATTCCCGCACCGGCGAGGCCAGCGGTGCTGATCAAGGCCAGCAGGAACATGACAACGAGAGCGGGAGCGAAAGACAGGCATTGGAGACGGCCTTTTAACATGCTTTTGAGCATGCCACCAGCAGAGCCTGCGAGGCTGGACACGGCCGGGCCCAGACTGGGTCCCAGCGCGGCCAGGTCGAAGCGCGGCCGGCGCTTCAGCATCCCTTTGGGCCGGCCATTGGTATTGTCGGCCATTCTTGACCGGATGGTGTTTACCAAAACATACTTTTGAGCGCGCAGCGTTGCCAACCCCGGCCTGGGATGGGGAAGTTGGCGGACGGCGACTGCCAGCTGGATGAGAAGGGCCAGATCCTCGGCACCTTCCGGCAGGCCGGCCAGGATGCGTTCGAGCGGCGCCCCATTTTCCAGGGAGTCCAATTTTTGCTGGAGAAGATTATCGATTTCAGACATATGAGACCTCCCAATCCGATAAAATTTTGCGTAAGGACAGCAATGCTCGCCGCTGGAGCCCTTTGACGGCATCCTCACTCTTATCGAGTGCTTGAGCCGTTTCAGAGATCGGCATGCCAGCGATGAAACGCATCAGGATCACGTCGCGTTGTTCATCGGTTAATCGATGCAACGCCTGTTTCAGGGTTTCACTGGTCAGCCTGCGATCTACAGTGCTGTCCAGATCGATGTTGTCTGCAGTCATGGTTTCCTCCAATACCAAATGGTCGCGGACGTCGCTTTTGCGAAAATGATCCGTCGCCAGGTTTCGGGCGATTTGAAACAGCCAGGCTTGAAAAGTGGCGCTGGGGAGCTTGAATCCAGCGATGAAGCGCATCATTCTCTCGAACACCTCGGAAGTCAAATCTTCAGCAGTCTGTACATCGCCCACCCGATAATACAGGTAGCGGAAAATGCTGAGGTGGTAACCTTCATAAAGCGCCGCGATGACGTCTAGATCGCCCTTTTGGGCCCGGGTAATTAAATCAGTGTTTACGTTGATCATCGTGTTTCCTGGTCGACCGGACTATCCATCACTATATATAACGAAGAAGGAACCTAAAATGAGTCGGCTTTGAAGTAATAGATTTGTAAGGTTTTTGTCAGAAATTGGGGTGGGAGATGACGGCATTTTGGCCGAAATACAGATATACTAGAGGTGGACAGGTAGATGCTTAGCATGCATGAGTGGAACAAGCCAGAAGGGGTACGGGGCGAAGACCTTCAGAAGCTCGTTCAAGTGGCTTGAAATGGTGCTATCAAGGAGTTGGCCATGTTTGATATCATGCTCAGGTTATCCATCGGTATCGTGACCCTGCTCACCGGGCGGCAGCTGTACTGGTTGTTTGCAGGTGGAGTTGCCTTCATCGCCACTTTTTTCCTGGCGCCTCAATTTTTCGCCCTGGGGCTTGGCTCCAATTTATTCATCGTAGCTTTGGGGGTGGGGGTGCTGGTTGGGCTGTTGACGTTTCTGGTGGGACGTATACTGGTTGCGTTGGTCCTGTTCGTGGCGGGTGGTTATCTGCTGGTGATGGTACCTGGTACGTTGGGATGGGGTACGGACTGGTTTTCCTGGACTTTCTTCATTATTGCAGGAGCAGCTGCGGCCTTGCTTGTGCTGGCTTGGTTTGATTTTTCTTTGATTTTGTTATCCTCGTTGACTGGCGCCAGCCTG
>DASQQR010000467.1:0-3754 GCA_035643335.1 Anaerolineales bacterium | reverse complement strand
TGGCAATTTCGTCATCGGCTATACTCGTGAACAGGAGCACCCGGTGTGCATCAATCTGGACCGCTTCGTACAGCGTTCCTCGGGCGTTTTTGGAGCTACAGGTACCGGCAAATCCTTCTTAACCCGGCTGGTGTTGGCTGGGCTGATTCACTACAACCGCGCTGCGGTGCTGGTGTACGATATGCACAACGAGTATGGCCTGGACGACATCGCCTCTGACAGTGGCGAGGCCGTCACCGGTTTGCGCTCCAAGTTCCCTGCCCGGGTGCGCGTTGTCGGGCTAGGGCAGGGTGCCCAAATCCGAGGCCAGACTCCCGACTTCAACTTGGAAATCGCCATGAGCGACATCCAGCCCGAGGACATCGAGCTGCTCACTCGCGAACTCAACCTTAAGGAGACAACGCCAACCACCCTGGACGCGCTGGTCGCAACCTTCAGACGCGACAATTGGTTTGCGCAGTTCCGGGCGATGAAGAATGGAGCTTTCATTGAAGACGAGAACGGTAAGAAAGTCCCGGGGCCTGATAGCGTGGCCGCTTGGGCCAACAGCCGGGGGGTCAATACCATAGCAGCCGAAGGCTTGCATTCGAAGCTGGGCCGGGTCTTTCGCCTACCTTATGTGGTAGAAAAGCCTGCCAGCGATGGCGTCAGCGAGATCGTCAAGGCTTTAGAAGCCGGGCAACATGTAGTGCTCTCCTTTGGCAACCATGAGAGCGACCTGGATTACCTGCTGGTCAGTAACCTGCTGACACGCCGCATCCGGGAAGTTTGGGAACGGCGCACCAACGAGTATCGGGGCCAGAAGGATAGAAAGGAACCCCGGCCACTCGTGGTGGTGGTCGAAGAGGCCCACAAGCTGCTCAACCGCGAGATGGCCGCCCAGACCACCTTCAGCACCATCGCTCGGGAGCTGCGCAAGTATTACGTCACTCTGCTGATCGTGGACCAACGCCCTTCGCAGATTTACGACGAGGTGATGTCCCAACTGGGCACGCGCATCTCGGGTTGGCTGGGGGATGAGGACGATATTCGGGCGGTGCTATCGGGTTTGGCTGGCCGGGATGCCTTGCGGGGTATGCTCGCCCGCCTGCAACCCAAGGAGGAGGTCCTGCTATTAGGTTGGGGCGTGCCAATGCCACTTCCGGTTCGCTCACGGCGCTACGATAGTAACTTCTGGGAAGAACTGCTGGGGAATAAGTCTGGCCGCCGTAGCGAGGATCAGATCCTAAAGGAACTGGGTTTCTGAGGAAATGTCAGGAGTAAATAATGAATACTATCCTCTTACTTGCGACTTCCGATGGCCTGGCAGTCTGCGAAGCGTCTGGTGATGGCTGGCGCGAAATCCAGCGTGGCCTGGCCGGCCACCAGCTCACGAGCGTCATCGCCAGGGAGGGTGTCATCCTGGCGGGCGCCACAGACGGCGTGTACCGGTCGGACGATCTGGGGCGGTCCTGGGAACGGACCAGCACGGGTCTGACCTTACGCCACATCCGCTGGTTGGCTTTCCATCCGGACATATCCAATTTTGAATTCGCCGGCACCGAGCCAGCTGCGATATTCATTTCACATGACGGAGCGGATACCTGGGAGGAGGCCTCCGAAGTAGCCCGGATGCGAGATGAGTATGGCTGGTCCTTGCCGTATTCTCCCGAAGCTGGATGTGTGCGCGGTTTTGCTTTCAATGGCGCACGTGCTTACGCGGCGGTGGAAGACGGCGGCGTTTTGGTCTCCTCCGACGCGGGCGAACGTTGGCGGCTGGCTGATGGCAGTCGTGGCAAACCCGATCACTGGCCAATCCAGGCTTATATCCATTCCGACGTTCACTCGATCGCGGTGCACCCTTCTTCGCCTGACCTGGTTTATGCGCCTACTGGCGGCGGGTTTTATCGCTCGATGGATGGTGGAGCAACCTGGACTCTCAGTTACGGGGGATGCTATTGTCGCGCCGTATGGGTTGATCCAGCCGATCCTGAGCACATGCTCCTCGGTCCGGCAGATGGCGTCGACCGCAATGGACACATCGAGGAGACTTCAGATGGTGGGCACAGCTGGGCTTCCGCGAGTGCGGGCCTGGAGGTCCCCTGGCGGGCGTACATGGTTGAGCGTTTTGCCCAGGTCGGCGACGAGCTGTTTGCAGTGCTCTCCAATGGAGAGCTGCTGGTTGCGCCCGTAGGATCCCTGCACTGGCACGCGATTATGCCGGAGCTCAAGAGAGTTGCTGCGGTGGGCTTTATGAAGTTGTAAGCTCCTGAGCGAGCGCTTAGAGTAAAATCCTAACACGATGGAGATGAAATGAGAGAGATCAAAGGTAGCGTCGCGCTGGTTACTGGGGGCGGGACCGGCATTGGCCGCGGGATCGCGCTTGCATTGGCAGGGCAAGGATCTAAGATGGTTGTGTGCGGGCGCCGCCAGGCCCCCTTAGATGAGACAGTCCAATCTATCCGGGCGGCCCGTGGCGAGGCGCTCGCCGTCCGGGCGGATGTGTCCAGAGCTGAGCATGTCGACCGGCTGGTGAAATCGGCCTTGAAATCCTACGGCACCGTGGATATCCTGGTCAATAACGCGGGGATCGGGGGCGGTGCTCCTATCCACCTCCACGATCCGGGAGCCTGGGATGAAATCCTGTCGGTCAATCTGCGCGGGCCTTTTCTGATGGCGCGCGTTGTTCTTCCAATCATGCGGGCCCAGCGTCGAGGTCATATCGTCAACATCAGTTCCGAATCGGGCCTGGAATATTATCAGGGCGATGGTGCCTACGGGATCTCGAAGCACGCCCTCAACGCGCTTGGAGAATACATCCAGAGAGAGAACCAGGAATTCAACATCCGGGTTGACACGATTTGTCCGGGCATGGTGGTCACCGAGATGTCGAAGGATTCGCCGGGGCTCAACCATGCCAAATGTCTATATCCGGAAGATATCGCAGATCTGGTGACCTGGCTGGTGACCCGCCGGCCGAATGTCAAGATCGGCAGGCCCATCTTGATCCAGACCATGGAGAACCCCTGGGAATAAAAGTTCCGGCTGCAGCGATAGATTCGAAGATGACTGGATTACTTGAGTACGCCAAAAAACAAAGGACACCTTCAGGGGATCACTGGCCGGATCTGAAATTCCTGTACTCATCCAGGTCTATGTAACGTTCCGTGGCTTACTTCGTCTTTGATTATAGGAAGAACCATGTCACCTGAGCCCAACGAATCGCTTGATGCTGATTTGATCAGGCGGACAATGCAGGGCGATGCCGACGCATATGGTGACCTATATGATCGTTATATCGATCAAATTTACCGCTATGTCTTCGCTCGAGTCGCTGATCGCGCCGAAGCAGAAGATATGACGGAGGAGGTGTTTCTAAAATCCTGGGAGGCGCTGATCCAAAGCCAGCCCACAATCACCAATTTCCAGGCGTGGCTCTACCGGATTGCGCGGAATTTGATCATCGATCATTACCGCACCAAAAAGGCCACACATTCCTTGGACCAGATTCCAGTTCTGGACGATCCCGGGCCTCTTCCGGAGCGCAGGGTGCTGGACAGCCTGGATAACGACCGCCTGGTTAGAGCTATTCATCTTTTGGACGAGAACTTGCAACAAGTGATTATCTGCCGCTTCATCAACGGGTTAACCCACGCTGAAACCGCCCAGGTTCTGGAAACTAATGAGAATAATACGCGTATTATGCAGTACCGAGCTCTAAAAAAATTGAGAAAGCTTTTGGAGTTGGATCTCTGATGACATGAAATACGATAAT
>DASQQR010000466.1:0-9829 GCA_035643335.1 Anaerolineales bacterium | reverse complement strand
GGGATCTCGCCTAGAGATTTCCAGGCGTTGACTTTGGGTTCTCCATCTACAAAGCCCCAGATATACGCGTCGAAAGAGCCAAATTCATCTTGGACCTCCAACAAGGCTTTAGCGTTTTGGACTGCCGCGTTAATCTTTAAGCGATTTCTTACGATCCCAGGGTCTTTCAGCAGTTCTGCGATCTTGGCATCGTCGAACCCTGCCACCTTTTGGGGATCGAAATTCACAAAGGCTTTGCGGTAGTTCTGGCGCTTGTTCAGGATCATGGACCAACTCAGCCCCGCCTGCGCGCCTTCCAAAATAAGCATCTCGAACAGCCTGGCATCGTCGTGTTGCGCTACTCCCCACTCTTGATCATGATAAGCGACATACAGTGGCTCTGAGCCTGCCCATTCGCAGCGTTTCATAAAATAATCTCCTAGAGAGAATCGTTCTTGGCGAGTGTTTCAACCTGCTTCATATCCAGGTGGCATCTCGATCTTTTCGCCAATCTGGACCAAGTGATAAGGCATTCAAGGGCTAAGGCTGAGCAGCGTCGAAAACACGCTGGAATTCGGACAGGTACAGGCTTGCGATCTCCGCATTGTGGATCACCAGGGTGTTTTCGTCGTTGCTGTTCTCCGCGCTGGCGCTGAAATTATACGAACCGGTTACTACGGTTTTCCCATCGATGAGGATGACTTTGTGATGCATGTTTCTCGGGTTCCCATCCAGGCGGATATCTTGTCCGCTGGATCGAAAGTGCTCGTACTCCGTGCCCGTATTGGAACGATATTGGCTCTCTTCAAACACCCCGGATATGGTTACCCCAACGGGAACACGGGCCAACATAGCCGAGGCGATGTCGTCAGCGGTGAATGAATAGGCTAAGAACGAGATGCTCTGCCGGGCAGAATTGACCAGGTCGATCAAGTGGGTGGCGGTACCATCATCGGGGGAAAAGTAAACTTCCAGTTGAGTGCCGTCCACGGATAAGGTCGAATAGGGCGTGTTGGCAGGAGAACGCGGTCCAAACTCGTCATCCACGAACATCTCGTTGAATTCCGCCAGGTAATCCTGGGCCAGTCGCGAGGAGCGCACGCGGATAAGATTGTTGTTGTTTTTGTACGCATCGTTGAACGTGAAATTCATCGACCCCGTCCAGACTTCCAGGCGATCGATCACCGCGAACTTATCGTGCATCAGGCCCTCCCGGCGGTCGCCCAGCACGGGGATGCCGGCATCTTTCAAGGCCTGAATTTCCCGTTCATCCAGGTTGTCGCTATCCGTTACCATTCGCACGGTTACCCCTCGGTGATGGGCGTTTACCAGTGCATTGCGTATCTTTCCCAAGTCCAAGTCGTAAATCGCCATGTCGACGCTTAATCGCGCCTTGTCGATTGCCGTCTCCAGGACCGCATCCGGACCGCCCGAGCCGGATGTCGCATCTGAGCCGGTCGGGTCTGTGAAATAAACAGAATACCAGCCATCCGAGGCAACCCTCGTCGCCGCATTCGGTGTCTCGCTGTCTCCGCCGCCACCGGGAGACAATTCTACACCGCTGATCGCCCCGTATACCAGGGTGATCATCAAGATTACCAGGGCGATCAGGGTGGTGCCGATCCCCTTCTGTGATTTTCGGCGTTTAGTGCTCGGCATAAAGCGATTTTAAGTCTCCCGCCCCAGGCTGGCCGAATCTCAAGCAGCTGCGTTGCTCCAGCGGATCGATCTCGGGACTGTCTGGATCGCAGCGAATCATAATCGAAAGGCTCTGGTCCCTCATAGCCTGCTATTATAGCAACCTCCCTTGAAAAAGGCTATGATGGCAAGAAGACTCTTGGGGACTTGGTGGCGGAGCCCGCCACCAATCCCGGCAAATTCGAGCCCCACCTCCTCAGGGCAAGCAGATGACCACAATCGGGCGACCTTTCAAGTGGGTGAGGAAGATCACTCGCTCTTGTTCGCCTTCAGGGTGCAAATCCCGGATCAGTTCTTCGGGTTGAATCGGTGATCCCCGCTTCTTGACCACTATAGAGCCGACGTTTCTATCCCTTAAATATGCCCTCAGGTGCTTCAACTGGAACGGAAACCAGTCTTCCACCAACCAGGCTCTGGCGAAAGGCGTGGGCGTAAGTCTGTGTCCCGTCAGGTAAGCGATGTCAGAATCGAGCTGTGCAGCTTCGAGCTGCGTCCCTAGGTCAGCGACCAACCCGGCGCGTAGAATCGCCGGATCGGGTTCGTAGAGGTATTCCAGTGGCTGACTGATAGGCAGAATGTGATGTTCGGGAATCTCATCCGCCGAAAGTGAGTGCGGGCCAGGCAATACAGTTGCCCTGCGCGATGCGGCCTTCAATGGACCAAACCATAGGGTGGCCTCCTTCAACTTCCCGTGCGACGAGATAAACTCTATCTCCGCGTCGTATCCGCTCAGTTCATCCAAATCCACCCCCGGAGAAACCTTCACCCCCAGGACCGGGAAGCATTCCAGCCAGTCAAGCAAGACGGAAAGGGGCGGCACATAATCCCGGATCGAATGCCTCCGGTGACCGCCGCTGCGGCGGGCTGGATCAAAGAACAAACCCACGGAATGCGTAGAGGGTACAGGCTGAAGCGGCAGAGGGGAGGTCAAATCAGCCTGAAGAAATCCCACCGGATGGTTGGGGTTCAAGGCGCGCGCATTTGCGCCCGCCATCGCCAGGCGCAAGGGATCCCGGTCAATGCCGGTGACCGGCGCAATCGAAGCCATGGCCAGGCTATCTCCGCCTACCGAACAGCCCAAATCCAACAGCAAATTAAAGGGCCGGTAGCGATCCGCCCGGTAGACGGAGACCTCGTAGGCCGTAGCTTGCTCCAATGCCTCTCGTGTGAAATACATGTCTTCGGCAAAGGGGAATTTGCCCTTCGCTTCCCGCCGTAGGATGGCGATCTCCAGTGCGGACCGGGCCACTTCGCGCGCGTGAGCCCGGCTCAGGGCTTGAAAATGGCGCAAGAAATCGGCCTCGCGCGGCTCCAACGCCATGGCGTCTCGCAAGGCCTGCTGGCCAGCCGATGTTTGCAGAAGCCGGAAGGTTTCCAGGTCCATTCACCTGGAATTGTAACCGCACTGCCTGAAATTCCGGCAGGATTAGAACTATTCAATTGGCAAAAAGTCAGCAGAGATCCCAAAAGTAATATCCCCGCTTCTCAACGCATCAAAGAGCTGGTATAAACTTTACTAGACACCTGCCGAGATGAGCTAAGACGAATCCCGTGTTTGATGCCAATCATCAACAAAACCTGAGCAATTGCGATGAATGAAGAAGAAACCATTCGAAAAATAATAAACAGCGCCCATACCATCGCTGTGGTCGGCATCTCGTCTCATGACAGCCGCCCAGGTTACACTGTGCCGGCCTACATGCAATCTCAGGGCTACCGCATCATCCCCGTGAACCCCTACCTCGAAGAGCGCTTGGGCGAGAAGACCTATCCGGACCTGCCTTCAATTCCGGTGCCGGTGGATGTGGTACTCATCTTTCGGCGCAGCGCTGAAACAACGCCCTTCGTAAAGCAGGCCATTGAAATCGGCGCCAGGGCGGTGTGGATGCAGCTGGGGGTGGTTAACGACCCTGCAGCCCAAGAAGCGCGTGACGCCGGGCTGGACGTGGTGATGGATGCATGCATCGCCGTCGAACACCGGCGTCTGCGCGCTTCAGGGGCGCTCAAATCACGTTAGGACCAGTGTGTCTTGGGTTTTTCCTGTTCTTCCCCGTCAACATAGACAGCCTCAACCTTCTCGTCGTAAAAGGCGATCAGGTTCTGGATCTTCGCAACCTCCGCATGAGGGAAGGGATAGTACCATGCGATGTCTTTGGCGACTTTGTCGCCTGCTTTTACGGAGTAGTAAGACGCCACACCCTTATAGGGGCATTCAGAGTGCGTGTCGGACGGCTGGAGTAGATCCAGGCGCACGTCAACCTTGGGAATGTAGTAGCGGGTTGGTAAGCCGGTCTCAAACAATAGCACGGGACGGCTCGTCTCGGCCACAGTTTCTCCGGCGATCACCACACGAACGTGGCGGGAACTTTGGATTACGTCGATGCGGGTGTAGGGATCGCGGGGATGCACATACACCTCTTCATCTTCTTCAAACCAGGCGTCTATCTCTCTCCACTTGAAGGCGATGTAGCCCTCGATATCGGCTGCCTCGGGAGTGGGTTCGCTGATGCTCCAGGCTGCGTTCTCAGCCACGTTATCCCCAACTTTAACCGTCCAGAACGAGGATTTTCCTAAGCCTTCGAACTTGCCCTTCCGTCCAGTTTCCTTAAGGAAGTCCATGCGCACGTCTTCCTTGGGGAAATAGTAAACTGGCGGGCGCCCTTTCTGGCGCAATAGGATTACATGCTTGCTGTCGGCGATGAATTCGCCGCCAAAATAAACCCGCACCCATTTCGGAGTGAGCAGCATCTCAATCCCGTGGTCGGATATGCTTGCATCGGTTTCTTTTTCAAGCGCTTCAATAACCTGTGTCATAAATCAATTGCTCCTTCTCGATATTTCCTGATTCATTATGGCCTGAGCCGTTTCCTTTAATCATTATAGGACATCGACCCCAGCACAGAGGCGATGTGGCCCTGAACTAATCGAACATTAACCCTTCTGTGCCAGGCGCCATCAGCCCTCATGGGTTAAGATGCTGCGAATTCGATTTAGCTTACGTTGGCTGTAGCCTCGCGCATAAAATTCCCCCACACAATGCCTTGCCTCTAATCCTTTTTGTCCAGCATCAAGCCGGCCGCTTTCCTCCCAATCTCCACAGCGAAATTCGTGCCTCGATCCCAGGGGTATACCTGGCTCATGCTGGCGAAGTAAAGACCCGGAATCGGCGTCTCTATCGCCGGGATATTGCGGGAGTGATTTATCTCTGGCACCGGCTGGGCATACGCAGTGCGGAAAAGCCAGCTTTTGCGCACCCAGTCGGGCTGGAACTTTGGGTTGAAGCGTGGCAACGCTAGCAAGAAACGATCCAGCAGCTCGTCCTGGCTGAGGCGGAAATACTCGTGATCCGGGTCCAGGTAGTCTCCACAGTAGACGATGTGCTCACCGCCGAAATGCTCGGGTGACAGGAAATTGGTGTGTTCCACCAGGGCCAGGAAGGGGAAACCGGCTGCCTTGGGGATGTTGTACCAGTAGAAACCCTCTTCGGAGAGCTGCTGTTTCAGGGCCAACACCATCACCACCGCCCCCATGCTCTTCAGAGCCAGCAGGCCATGCAGATAATCCGGCGGAAGGGAAGGCGCCATGCGGGCCAATAAGGCTGGCGATGTCGTCACCAGGATATTGTCGAAATGTTCTGAGCCGGACCCCGTTTCCAGCCGCAGGCCATCCTCCGGATCTGGAGAGATGCGTGAAACCGGCGTCGACAGGCATATTTGGACGCCCATCGCCCGCAACCGCTCGGCGAACTTGTCGGCAAAGGCCTGGAAGCCGCCCTCGAAGGTGCCCAGCCGGGTGGTGCGCGCCTTCAGCCGGGCCCACATCCAGGCCATATTGACCTGCTTGTAATGCGGGCCAAACTTGCCGACCATTAACGGCTCCCACATGGCCTCATAGACTCGGTCGCCGGCCCATTTGCGCATCCAGGCGTCCACCGTGTATTTCTCGAGCGGCTGCCAGTTGTTCGTCAGGCGCAGGTATAGCCCCACCAGCCCGAAGCGAATCTTATCGATGCCCCAGCCCAGGCCAGGAAAGCGCAGGGCTGCCAGGATCGAATCGAATGGGTAGAACTTGCCTCTGTGGTACATGACCGTAACCGGCCGTGGGAAGAGAACCTGGTCGCTCCAACCCAGTTCGTCGATTAGGCCCAGAATGTGGCGGTCGCTCGCAAACCAGTGGTGATAGTATTTTTCCACCCACCAGTCCCACTGGGGCTCTTTAAAGCCGCTAGCCAACCCACCCACGTAATTGGCGGCCTCGTAAATGGTAACTTTCTTCCCGGCGCCGGCCAGATCATAGGCGGCCGCCATACCGCCTATGCCCGCCCCGATGATGGCCACTCGCCTCGCATTATTTTTCATGCCTGAACGGTATATTCCATTCTTCACGCCTCACCGCCAGGGATCAGGGCACCGATTGAGAAGGCATCTCGCTGTTCTCCTCTTCCAGGCGGATTTCCTCCACAGGCTGGTGCCACTTGATGCCCTCTCGGGCCAGGAAATAGGCTCCCAGGGCCGTGATCGGCAGCCACAGTGCCACGTGCAGTACCAGCGTGTAGCCCGCCGCGATGGCCCTTTGGACGCCGTATGCGGCTAAGACCGCGATGCCAGGGGCGTCAAAGGTGCCCACGTAGCCTGGAGCAGATGGAATTGTGGTCGCCAGGTTGACAATTCCGTTCATCAGCATCAAGGCGAAGAAACTGACTTCAAAAGGAAAAGCGTGCATGACGAACCAGTATTTGCCCGTCTCCAAAGACCAGATTACCACCGAGGTCAGGAACACCATCAAGGCCTCTTTCGGTGAATGTAGCGACTCGAGTCCTCCCAAAAAACGGCTTGATAAATCGAGGACACGTTCCCGAAAGCGTTCGGGAACCAATCTTCCCACCAGCCAGCGCACCAGCATTTCGGCCCGTTCGGGGAACATGGCTGCCATCAAGAAGATCGCCAGCACGCCCAGGAACGCCACCGCCCCCCAAATTGCCAGGGTCTGGATATCCCCAATGAACCCGGAATCGGCGCTCAGGCGTGCCAATTCCGGCAAATTCAGGAACACGAATGACAGCATCACAACACCGTCAAAAACGCGCTCCACGATGATCGTCGCTAATGAGGCCGAGATGGGCACCTCCTCATGACGTTTAAGCACCACCGCTCGCAAGACCTCCCCCGCCCGAGCCGGGTAGATATTGTTACCCATATAGCCGATGGCCACAATTGGAAACATGCTGCGGGTTGAGATGGATTTCAAAGGATGCAATAAATAATGCCAGCGCCAGGCCCGCGCCCAAACTGCCAGGAAATACACCGCCACACCGGGCAGCAACCACCAGTAATTGGCCCCTCTAAGTGCGTCTCCAACCTGGTCCAGGCGCAGGCCGCGCAAAGCCAGGTAAAGAAAAGCGATGCTGATGATCAAACCAATCCAAAATTGCCAACGTTTCATGGCGAACATTCTACCACTCAATAGCAGTGGGGGAGGTAGTGGGGTGCGTGGGCGCAGCCCCCCATCTCAGGCTATCCCTCCGGCTGCGTAAGTCCTCACAGTATAGAAAACGCAAAACAGCGGCCGATATGACAGACCCGTTATAATATCCATGTGAATATCGAGACTATCCTGAACATCAACCAGCTGGCTCCGGATTTCACCCTTCCGGACCTCAGCGGCAGGTCCCATACGCTATCGGACCTGCGCGGCAAAATCGTGATCGTCAACTTCTGGTCGGCGGAATGCCCCTGGGCCGAGCGGGCAGATGGCCTTTTGGCATCTTATCTGAAAGACTGGGCTGATGGTGTAGCCCTTATGCCCATCGCCTCCAACGCCAATGAATCCCCACAGCTGTTATCCCAGATTAGCGCTGAACGTGACCTGCCGCTGGTTCTGCACGACAGGTACCATCGCGTTGCGGATCTATATGGGGCCCAGGCCACGCCTCACCTTTTTGTTGTTGACCCGGAAGGGATGTTGTGCTACCAGGGTGCCTTGGATGACGTCACCTTTCGCAAGCGAGAGCCCTCGCAGCACTATTTGAAGGCTGCCGTCGAATCTGTGATGGCTGGTCGCCAGCCTGATCCCGCGCAAACTCCCCCTTATGGCTGCGCCATTGTGAAATACGATTGACGCCCACCCCCTCGGCCCAAAGGAAGCTCTCGCTCTGACCCAGAGCGGAATAATTTTTGCGCATGTTACAATAAAGGTAGGGGGCTGGTTGTCCTGAATTCCAACGCCGCGAACAACGCATAGCTTGAAAAGAGGTGAAAATGGTTACATTATCTTGGTCAGATGTATTGGTATTTCTCGGGATTCTCGCTTTTGTCGTCATTGCTACCCTGGTCATCTGGCGAATACGGCCGATCCGCAGCGTTACCCGAACTCCGCTTCCTCCCATGCCTCAAAGAGCGGGCGATCGTTTCGCCAACAAGCCAACAATGGATCGCCCCAGCCGCGATGAAATCGTGCGCGATAGCAAAAGGGGTTTCTCTTCTCAATTGCAGACCTCGACTTACAATCTCCGCATCGAAACGCTGAAAGACCGGACTCGCTTCGTCGTCAATGGTGTGAATTACAGTGCCTTGGAACAGATCCCGGACGCGGAGATGCGCAAGATGGCGGAAAAATTGCTCAATAAGACGGTGCGGGGCCAAAACGTGCGGCAAAAAGAGAATGAGACCATGCGCCAGGTGATGATCGGCAATCAATCCGCGATTGAACTTCGCAATCCATCCCATACCATCAGCGTGCAGTACGAAGGCAGAAAGACCCGCTACATCGTAGACGGATTGACCTATTACAATCTCAAAGATATCCCCGACCCGGAATTGATCCGCACCGCCCGCAGCTTAGAGAAGAAAATGGTCTAGAAATCCACTTCCCCCCGTGCGCGCAGCTCTTGAGGCAACAGACTATGATACAGGAAAGCATGAATTGGGGTCGGCACGCCCTGCTCTGACCCCAGGCGCAGCACGGCCCCATTTTGAGACTCCAATTCCGAGGGCCTGCCCTCGATGATATCGCGCTGCATGGATGCCGTGGCGCCTTCAGGCAGGTTATCGATGAACGCCATGGTCTTCTCAACCACATCGTCGGGAAGATTTACTTTATGCGCTTTGCCTACCGCAACGACCTCTTCCATGGCATTTTGCAGCAACCGGCGCGTTTCGGGCAGGCTGCGCATCACCCCGGCCGGAGCGCGCGTCACCGCTCCCACCCCGCTCATTGCCGCAATGAACAGAAACTTCTCCCACATGGCGGCGCGAATGTCCTCTGGAACCTCTGCCCAAACCCCACCGCGCTCGAAAGCAGCTTTGAGTTGTTCGGCACGTTCGCTCGGCCGCCCATCCAACTCTCCAAACGCGACGTGCGGTTCGATACCTGCATGGCGGATGTGCCCCGGCTCAGCGATGTAGCTGACAATATGGCATAAGCCGCCCAAAACGTGCTCTTCACCCAGGACAGCCATCAATTGCGCGGGTGCATCCACACCATTTTCTAAAGGCACCACGAACGTATTTTCGCCAACCATCGGGCGCATCGCCAGCGCAGCGTCCGGTACCTGCCAGGCCTTCACTGCCACCAGGATAGCATCGACCTCTCCATCTTCCTGGGGCATATCGGTTGCCTGGATCGGCTCGATCACGAAATCCCCATTTAAGCTGTCCACTCGCAACCCGTTGGCGCGCATGGCTCTCAAATGTTCGCCCCGGGCGATGAAGACGACATCTTCCCCGCCCTGGGCCAGCCGCCCGCCAAAATATCCGCCCACCCCGCCAGTACCGAAAACCGCAATGCGCATCATAACCTCAGGAGTTACGCAGTTGGTGGGGTGGTGGGTGGATTGGGCGGGCGCAGCCCGCCCAATCCACCCACCACTTTTCCCTTAACTGCGTAAGTCCTAACCTCTTGTTTAGGAGCCATTTTAGGGGCTTGACATCGAAGCCAAGTAGGATTATATCCTATAAGAATGTTCGATCCTAATATCTATCCGAAAAATGAAGGGGTGGGGATAGATGGCCGATTCGCATAGTTTCCAAAAATCGGTTAGAATCACGCGGTCAACACCGACCTGTGAGGCCAGGTGAAGCGAGGATACCATGAGTGACAAGGACTCCGTACAAAATGTGATCGACTCATACCGGAAGAAGCGCCAGAATACGAC
>DASQQR010000465.1:0-2982 GCA_035643335.1 Anaerolineales bacterium | reverse complement strand
ACCCCCATTATGGAGACCTTTGGAATCAACGAGGTCCAGATGGGGGCTGTCTTTACTGGAGCGCTGCTTGTCGGGGCGTTTCTGTACCCGATATGGGGCTACCTGTACGATCGTTTCACCCGCTCCAGGCTCCTGGCACTTGCCTCCGCAATCTGGGGCTCAACCACGTGGATCAGCGCCATTGCCCCGACTTACCCTCTCTTTCTCGCCAGCCGCGCTTCCACAGGCATCGATGATTCCAGCTACCCCGGCCTGTACAGTTTGGTCTCCGATTACTTTGGGCCACAGATGCGCGGCAGAGTGTATGGCCTCTTACAGTTTTCCCAACCCATTGGATATCTGGTGGGGCTGCTGCTGGCAACTTTCCTGAGCCTGACCCTGGGCTGGCGAGCCGTCTTCTACATCACGGGTTCCCTGGGATTGGCGCTGGCCATCATAATCTTTGTGACCGTCCGGGAAGCTCCTCGAGGTCAGAGCGAGCCGGAGATGGCTTCTATCGATGAAATCGGAGTATATCGCTTTAATAAAGACGTGGCTCTAGATCTCTTGCACAATCGCAGTCTGGTCCTGCTAATTATCCAGGGATTCTTTGGCCAATTCCCCTGGGCTGTGATCACCTACTGGTTCTTCCGTTACTTAGAAACGGAGCGCGGCTATAGCTCTGAGGGCGTGTTTATCACCATGGCACCCACTGTCCTGGTGCTGGCTTCTGGCTACTTCGTCGGTGGGAGCGTTGGGGATTTCTTTTTCCGAAAGACACCCCGCGGACGCATGCTGGTATCCACGGCGGCGGTTCTATTAGGTGCGATCCTGCTCACACTGACCCTGAACGTCCCAGTAGGTAATCAAGGTTTATTCGCGGCAATGTTGATCGTCACCGCGCTATTCATCCCCTTCGCCTCGCCCAATGTGATTTCGTCTATCCACGACATCACCCTACCTGAAATTCGTAGCAGCGCATTGGCCATTGAAAGCTTCATCGAATTCGGAGGCGCCGCACTTGCCCCGCTCCTGGCTGGAGTCATCACGGTAAATTCATCGCTACAGGTCGCAATCCTGTCCATATGCGTTTCCGCCTGGATCCTGGGTGGAATTTTCCTAGGTTGGACCGCTTATTTAATCCCAGGTGACATCGAAAAACTGCGCCAGCAAATGCGCCTACGGGCGAGGCTCGAAAGACAAACCGAAAGCAGCGAACAAACTCCGGCGGCCCAATCTCGACCGGCCTTTTTGCAGGAGTGATCTACCTGGATGAGGAATAGGACCGGCGCGTTGCCGTTGGGCCAGCAGGCTGATCCGGAATATCCGCTGCCCTGGCCGCTTGTCGTCCGAATTCTCGGCGCGGTCTTGCTCCCGCGTCGGCGTTCCTTTCATAGCGATTCGCGGCGCTTCATCGCAGGCCTTCGGACGCCACTGTCCGTATCCGGACTGGATGTTGTTCAACCGGGTAGGCCCTTGTTGCTCACGATCAATCACTACCACCGGCCAGGATTTCGCGCCTGGTGGTTGCCCCTTTCCGTCAGCGCTGTAGTTCCGTGCCACGTCCACTGGGTGATGACCGCAGCCTGGACCTTTCCGAACCGCCGCTTGTCCAGACAATTAACCGGATTATCTCGCCGTTTATTTCGTAGAATCGCTGCAGTGTATGGATTCTCAACCATGCCGCCCATGCCGCCCGACCCTGATGAGGTAGGCTTGCGGGCCCAATCGATACGCTCGGTATTGAGTTACGCTCGCATGACGGCCTCGCCCGTGATCGGCTTCGCCCCGGAAGGCCGCGATTCCCCGGAGGGCCGATTGCAGGGGCCCCCTCCGGGCGCAGGTCGCTTTATCTACCATCTCGCGCAGATCGGCCTAGAAATCGTGCCCATCGGCGCGTTTGAAGCCGGCGGATCTCTCCAAATCAATTTCGGCCTTCCATATCGCCTGGAGATCCCGAACCATCTCTCTGTTCATGAGATCGACAACCTTGTGAGCACATTGGTCATGCACCGCATCGCAAATCTGTTGCCACCCGACTTGGCTGGTATTTACAATCAATCCCTTTAGGAGAGCCTCAATGAAACGTGCCACTGCCCGAGAAATCATTTTTATCAATACTTATTGGATCGGGCTTTCCTTTATGTGGAACGGCCTGCATGTAATCATACTCCCCGCCGTCCTGCTGAACCTGGTGCCGGAGGCGTTCAAAAACACGTATTTGGGGATGCTGACATTTTTCGGGCTGGTGATCGCCATGATCGTCCAGCCGATTTCGGGTTCGCTGAGCGACCGGTGGCGTTCCCGCTGGGGTCGCCGGCGTCCACTGATCTTCATCGGCACCGCCTTCGATTTCATCTTCCTGGCCCTACTTGGGTGGGCCGGCGGATTTTGGTGGTTGGTGATCGGCTACCTCGGCCTTCAGTTCACCTCAAATATGGCCCATGGGCCCGTCCAGGGCCTGCTCCCTGACCGCATCCCTGCGGAACAGATGGGCATGGCCAGCGGGATAAAAAACGTCATGGACATGGTCGGCATCATCATATCTTCCGTGGCCATGGGAATTTTCGTCGCGCCCGACGTTCGCCATCCAATTGCAGCCATCGCCATCGTTGGGGTTGTCCTTGCCGGCGGTGCGCTCGTCACCTTGTTAGGTGTAAAGGAGAAGCCGAGCGATAAGGAGATAATCAGCCCGCCTCCACGGCGACCCGAGTCAACTTCAATCATAAGGATGGACCAAATCCGCCAGGAATTGCACCAGCACAGCGGCTATTGGTGGTTGATCGCCTCCCGCTTCGCCTTCTTGTTCGGCGTCTATGGCGTGCAGGTGTTCGCCCAATATTACGTTCGCGATGTCCTCAATCCGGTAAACCCGGTCCAACTCACCGGAAACCTGATGGGCGCCATCGCGCTGGGTATAACCCTGTTTGCTTTATTGGGCGGTTGGCTAGGAGATCGCTTTGGTCATAAACGCATCCTGGTATTTGCCAGCGTGGTCGGATC
>DASQQR010000464.1:0-11580 GCA_035643335.1 Anaerolineales bacterium | reverse complement strand
ATAGCCCGGTGGAGCGCCAACCAGGCGCGAAACGGTGTGCTTTTCCTGGTATTCGCTCATGTCTATGCGGACCATGGCCTGCTCGTCATCGAAGAGGAACTCGGCCAAGGCTCGAGCCAACTCGGTCTTACCCACGCCCGTAGGTCCGAGGAAGATGAAGGAACCGATCGGACGGTTGGGATCCTGCAGGCCGGCACGGGCACGCCGGACGGCATTGGAGACGGAGCTGACGGCCTGATCCTGCCCAACGACGCGCTGGTGGATACGCTCCTCCATGTGGAGAAGCTTCTGCATCTCGCCCTCCAACAGGCGAGAAACCGGAATACCGGTCCAACGGGCGACCACCTGAGCGATCTCCTCTGCATCAACCTCCTCTTTGAGCAAAGCGCCATCTTCCTGGATTTGCTTGAGGCGGCGTTCACTCTCTTCTCGCTTCGCCTCCAGCTCGCGCAGCTTGCCGTAACGCAAGCGAGCGACTTTTTCCAGTTCAGCGTTGCGTTCGGCACGTTCGATCTCCAGGCGCGTTTCTTCAATCTGCTCTTTGGCACTCTGCAGCTCTGTGATGGCATCTTTCTCGGTCTGCCAGCGCGCTTTCAGGTGGTCAGAATGCTCACGCAGGTCGGCGAGATCTCGCTCGATGCGCTCGAGACGCTCTTTGGAAGCCTTGTCCTTCTCCTTCTGCAAGGCCTGGCGTTCGATCTCCAGCTGCATGATCTGGCGGTCGACCTCGTCCAGGGCCTGGGGCTTGGAATCGATCTCGGTGCGCAGGCGGGCGGCGGATTCATCGATCAGGTCGATGGCCTTATCCGGAAGCTGGCGGCCGGTAATATATCGATTCGAAAGGGTGGTGGCGGCGATCACCGCCGGGTCCGTAATACGGACCCCGTGATGGACCTCGTAGCGATCCTTCAAACCGCGCAAAATGCTGATGGTTTCCTCCACACTGGGCTCCTCCACCATGACCGGCTGGAAGCGTCGCTCCAGGGCAGGATCCTTTTCAACGTATTTGCGATATTCATCCACGGTGGTAGCACCGATCATGTGCAGCTCGCCACGCGCCAGCATGGGTTTGAGCATATTGCCGGCGTCCATAGCGCCCTCAGCGGCACCGGCACCCACGACAGTATGCATCTCGTCGACGAAGAGGATGATCTCCCCAGCCGAGTCGGTGATCTCTTTAAGCACGGCTTTCAGGCGCTCCTCAAACTCGCCGCGGTATTTGGCGCCAGCAACCAGGGCGCTCATATCGAGCTGCACCAGGCGCTTGTGCTTGAGCCCATCGGGCACATCACCATTGACGATGCGCTGGGCCAGGCCCTCTACGATGGCGGTCTTGCCAACGCCGGGGTCGCCGATCAGGGCTGGGTTATTCTTGGTGCGGCGGGAGAGGATCTGGATCACCCGGCGGATTTCATCGTCCCGGCCGATTACCGGATCGAGTTTGCCCTGGCGAGCCATCGCGGTGAGGTCACGCCCGTATTTCTCCAGAGACTGGTAAGTGGACTCAGGTTGCTGGGAAGTGACCCGCTGGGTACCCCGGATGGTGGTCAGGGCCTTGAGGATGGCATCTTTGGTCAGGCCATACTGGGATAGGCGCTTGCCCTCGGCGCTCTCCGTCAGGCCAAGTAAAATGTGCTCGGTTGAGACGTAATCATCTTGCATCCCCTTGGCGTAGCGCTCTGCCGCAGACAAGACGTCGCTGGTGGAGCGCGCCAGGCCGGCCTCGCCTCCAGCGCCATACACCCGAGGGCGGTTTTCAAGGTCCTGGCTGAGCTCCTGGCGTAAGGCAGCCGGGCTGCCAGCCACCTTGGTGACCACCGCGGGCACAACGCCTTCCTCCTGGCGCAGCAAGGCCAGTAATAAATGCGCCGGCTCGATAGCCTGGTGGTTATATTCTTGTGCGACGCGCTGGGCATCCAGGATAGATTCCTGGGATTTTTGCGTGTAACGGTCGAGATTCATAGAAAACTCCAAATTTGAAGGATTACAGGTAAAAAATGCCTTAGTGATTGCGTGATGCGTGATTAATCTAAGGTACTGCACACGAAATACGCCCGGAAAGGGTGTTTTAGTTTACATTATAGAGGCAGAAGATATGATTTAGATAAGCGGGATGTTAGAGGAAGGTTGGAAGGGGATGAGGAGGCCGGGAGATTGTGGGTTGGTATATTGGGAAGCTGGTATATCACCGGTATATTTGGATAGCGCGTTATGAGAGTTGGTCGGCGAACTTGGTGGCGGGAAAACGTCAAAGTGCGGTTTTTTTAGCCACCATGAGGCTTGTAATAGCGGGCCAGCTCTTGGGGAGAGGCGCCAAAGTAGAGGTAGCGTGCCCACAGCCAGGCATCCAGCAGGAGCTGGCGAATGGCGCCGCGTTCCTGGAAGCGCCGGCTGGAGGTGCTCACGCGCAAAGGGGGGCGCACCAGGCATCCAGCATTATGCAGTCTGCGGGCCATTTCCAGGTCTTCCATCAGCGGGATTTCGGGGAAACCACCCAGATCTTCAAAGATCCCCCGGGGCATAAACTGGGCCTGGTCGCCAAACATGAGACGCCAATTGGGAGGCAACCACAGGCGGTTGAGGAGATAGAATACACCGAAAGCGGGGACGCACTCAATTTGAAAAGCCCCTCCGCTGGCACCCGGTTGGGCCAAGGCGCGGATCACGGCCCCGCGCCAACCCGAGGGCAGCTGAGTATCGGCATGACAGAAGACCAGCACTTCCCCGCTGCTGGTGCGTGCCCCCGCGTTCATCTGGACAGCGCGCCCTGGCCGGGAAAAAACAAGTTTGGCATCCGCAGGTACAAGCTGCGGTGTACCGTCTTGGCTGCCGCCATCCACAACGATGATTTCTACCTCGCTTGAAGGATAATGCCGGCGAGCCGTCCGGATAGTTTGGGCGATGTTCTCGCCTTCGTTCAAAGTGGGGATGACGACAGAGACCAACACGCGTAAATTTTAATCCCTATCTGCAGAATAGTGCCTGGCCCTGAAGGGCTGCCTTTCGCGGGCGCCAGCTCATCACCACAAAGCGCAAGGTCTTGGTCCTGATACTCACACATTTTTAATGGAGATTCAGTATACTAAGAGGGAAAGCGTTATGAAACAAATTTGTAATGTACATTGGTTGGGCAGGGTACCCTACGACCGGGCCTGGGAGCTTCAGGGAGCACTGGCAACAGAAATTGCAACTGGCGAGCGACCAGCCACCCTGCTGCTTTTGGAACACCCGCATACCTACACCTTCGGCCGCAGCGGGCACGCCGAGAACATGCTGTGGGATGAAGCGGAGCTGGCACGGCGAGGTATAACGGTCCATTGGGTGGACCGGGGTGGCGACGTGACCTATCATGGACCAGGGCAGCTGGTAGGTTATCCATTGCTGCCGCTGGCGCCCGGCGGGTTGAAAATGTCTGTAGAGGCTAGTTCTGCACACTTGCCGCAGGCGGATTACGTAGGTTACATCCGGAAATTGGAGATTACGTTGATCAAAGCCCTGTACACCTTCGGCGTCAAAGGCGAACAGATCCCGGGACTTACTGGGGTATGGGTCCAGCCCGCTAACAGATCAAGGCGTGGATCGGAATCTCCGCCCCAAGCCCCCGAGAAGATCGCCGCGATCGGAGTCAAGGTAGATGTAAAAGGTGTTTCACGGCATGGTTTTGCTCTGAACGTCGATCCCGATATGCGCTACTGGAAAGGGGTGATCGGCTGCGGGTTGAAGGATCACGCAGTGACGCGCTTGAGTGGCCTGATCCGGCCGGTGCCATCCATGGAAGAAGTCACGCAGGCCGTAGTAGCCGCGTTCGGGGAAGTGTTCGAGTATCAGATGTTAGTGGGGAGAATATCAGCCTCTCAGTTTGACACCAAAGTTAAAAGCCAGTAAACTTAGTATCTATCCGAAAATGAAGGGTGAGCGAGGCTTGCCGCTCGGTACTTTTAGAAACTGAAGTGCATCGCATCACGCGCGCCTGAGAGCGCATAACGTGAGGAGGATTTCATGGCTCCGCAAACCTACCAACTGGTGATGGAAACCGGCCCAACGCCAGGTAAGGCCTTCGCGCTAGATAAGCCTGAAGTGCATATCGGTCGGGACGTCAACAATGATGTGGTCATCAATGATGCGGAAGTATCCCGGCGCCACGCCCAGCTGGTGGCGCAGGCGGGCAGCTATGTGCTCGAAGATCTGGGCTCAACCAATGGGACGTTTGTTGACAACCAGCGCATCAGCGGTCCGCACCTGATGCGCCCGGGTGAGGCGATCAAGTTGGGCGAGAATGTGAGATTGCGATTCGAGGCGGCTCCTTATGATCCGGATGCCACGCTCGTGAGCGCGGCGGAACCTTATACCCCTGCCCAGCCTCAACCCCGCGAAACCTACGTGCCTCCTCCACCTCAGCCGCAACGCCGCGAGACTTATATGCCCCCGCCGCCGGAGCAAGAACCGGCATATTCGGGCCAGATCCCGCCAGGCCCGTTCGAGGTTGAGGAGCCTTTCGAGGAGCTGGCTGAAGGCCGGCGAAACCTGTGGTTGTGGGCGAGCTGCGGCTGTCTGATCATTTTGGCGTGCGTGGTGGTCTTCGCCGTGTTATGGTACATCGATGCAAATATTTTGTGGTGCGATTTCTTCCCGTTTTTGCCGGGATGCTAGCGGACACCGTGTCCAATACCCAGCTCCCTCATCGAGGTTGAAGATTGAATATTTGAAAGTTGAAGGTTTCCTTCGCTCACACTCAGCACAGGTGCTTCGCCTACACTCAGGGCAGGCCCTTCAGCTACACTTGTATACTGGATAAGCCCTTCGGCTACACCCACGACAGGCCCGTCTACCTGGTTGAGGGCGACATTGACGGTGGAGATGGTTTTCGCAGCTTCCGGGTACTTGCCCGAAGTTAACAGCCCGTCCGCCTCGACCAGCTTGTTTTCGAGGCTGATGTTTTCAGGGTTGGTAGGATGGCGCAAGTAATCGGCAACAATACCTCGCTGGCGCATTTGCTTTCCATCCGGAAGCCAGGCGGTCAGGAAGTAGGCGGAGGGGTCCAGCAGTTGCTGGTAACGCCGCATGGTGTTGTAAAAAGCGACCGTCAGGCGCACATCCTGGCGCAAATCGGGGTTGATATTCTGCCGGTGCAGGGCAGCTAGAAAACTGCTTTCCAGCTGAGACAATCTAATCCTAAAATGCGCCTGCAAGGCGGCATCGATAGCATCGGATTGCTTTCCGCTAGGGGCAGGATGGGTATCGCGGTAAAAATCCGAGAAGCCCTCCCAGCCATAGGTGGTCACCAGGTACTGAATCAAGGCACCCGCTTCGATATAACCAATTTCGTGTTGAGACCCATAAAAATCATCCGCCAGGGTAAACAAGGGGATATACCAGCCAAGATCTAAGAGGGTAGCCGCGCGGGCAAAAATTGGCTCAGCTTTGTAATGTCCCCCGGACAGGTAAACCGCCAGCCCCTCCTGGAAAATCGAAGGACGCAGATCTCCGCCCAGGCGGCCGTCGAGAATGTGGATCATTTCATGGTGCAAGACCTGGGCAAAATCATTCCCTGCGTAATTGCGCTTCAAGTAGGAAACGTAGATCTCGTCAGTGGTGAATCCGCCATGACCCAGCACCCGCGGCAGGATCGTGATAGGGATAGTTTTTCCGAAGGCCACCCGCATACGCCGGACCGCCTCCGCGGCCTCATCATCAATGATTTGCCCTAACTCGGCAATATCCCGGCTCCCATCTGTACCGGTAATGTAGAACACCTCGCAACAATCGGTTTCGAGGGAGTCCCAATGGGCTTGCGGTTGAGGCGGAGGCAACTGGCTCTCCGGGTGGAGGGTGACCACTTCCGTCCAGGCGAGATCACCAGGTTGGATCGAGAAATCTAGGCTGTAATTACCGGGAGCGAGCCCGGTGGTGTTCCAAACCCACTGCAAGGTGGCTCGAAAACGCCCGCCGATGCCATAGGGCTGGAACTTGGCAGAGCCCAAATCCATGACGATCGGGCTGGTCACTTGCACATGGGCTTGCTGGTCTTGCGGATTGACGCCGGGCGGGGAGATCACTTCCAGGCTGACTAGGTCGCTCACGAACAACCCTCCATCCGGATGAAAACGTACCGAATAAGTCCCCGGAGGCTTTGGTGTGGGAACGACAGTGAGCGAGGGTAAGGGCAGCTGCAGGGGAGTGGGCGTGGCAGATTGACGGGGTGTTGGAGAGGGACTCGAGAAAACTGGCGGAGGCGAAGTGGCCAACCGAGGCGTAGCCGCCTGGCAGGCCAGGAGAATCAACACACATAGCGTAAGAAAGCGGCGCATGCCGGCAATTATAGCAGTGCGAAGGGCTTACGTGGGGTGGCTGCGCTGGTACAATTTATTGAAAGATATCTTGAGGGATATTTGGAGGTACTGATGTCACACATGTTTGTTCCTGGTCCAGTGGACGTGGATGCGGATATTTTGGCAGCGCAAGCCCAGCCCATGCTCCCCCATCGTAGCGAGGAATTCGAGACGATTTTCAGACGATCATGGGAAAGGGCCAGGCAATTGTTTTACACCCAATCGAGGGTTTTCATTACGGCATCTTCGGGCACAGGTTTGCAGGAGGCTGCAGTCCGCAATCTGGCCAAGCAGGAAGTGCTCTCCTGCGTCAACGGGGCCTTCGGGCAGCGCTGGTACGAAGTCGCGCTATCTAACGGCAAACAAGCCGACGTGCTGGCGGCGGAATGGGGAAAGCCAATCACGGCCGGGATGGTAGCCGACGCACTGCGGGAAAAACATTACGAGGTCATCACGGTGGTGCACAACGAGACCTCCACGGGCATGCAGAACCCTGTAGATGAGATCGCCGCCGCCGCACACGCGGCCAGCCCGGACACTCTGGTCTGTGTGGATGCCGTCTCCTCATTAGGGGGCGCCCGGATTGATATGGATGAGTGGGGACTGGATTTATTGCTGACGTCATCACAAAAATGCCTGGCTCTTCCGCCAGGGTTGGGGTTGGCGGCGGTTTCAGACCGGGCCATGGCTTACGCAGAAGAGGTGCCGGAACGGGGTTGGTATTTCGACCTGGTGCGCCTGGAAAAGCACTTGTATAAGGACTCGACACCGGCCACGCCGGCGATATCGTTGATCTACGCGCTAGACGCTCAGCTGGACCGCATCCTGGCCGAGGGGTTGGCTGCGCGCTTTGCTCGTCACCGCGCCATGGCAAAAAAGGTCCAGGATTGGGCGCTGGCTAATGGCTTCGATCTCTTTGCTCCGGAAGGCTATCGGTCCCAGACAGTAACCACGGTGGCCAACAGCCGGGAGATCGACGTCCCAGCGATGAACGCATTTTTGCTGCAAAAAGGCATGCGCATCGCCAATGGCTACGGGGCGTTGAAGGGAAAAACCTTCCGCATCGCGCATATGGGCGAGACGAGGGTGGAGGATGTTGAGGATCTGTTGGAGGCCATGGGGGAATACCTGAGGCGTGAAACGTGAAGTGTGAGTCGTGATAGCGTGGTGCGTGGAATAGGTGATGGGAGCGGAGAGGGTCTTCGAGGTCGAACTGAGCACTTTCACCTACGGTGGGGAGGTGTTGGGGAGGCTGCCGGACGGGAAAGCCGTGTTCGTGCCCTTCGCTTTGCCGGGTGAGCGGGTGCGCGTGGGCCTGGTAGAAGAAAAGCAGAGGTATGCGCGGGCGGAATTGTTGGCTGTCTTGGAGGCCGCTCCCCAGCGGACCGCACCTTTGTGCGCCCATTTTGGCGTGTGTGGTGGCTGCCACTACCAACACATGCCTTATCAAAAGCAACTGGAGGCCAAGGCGGAGATCCTGCGCGACCAGTTGCAGCGCATCGGCAGGATCAGCGATCCTCCGGTCAGAGCTACGGTGGCTTCTCCGAGAGCTTATTACTATCGTAACCATATCCAGTTTCACCTCACGGAGACAGGTCGCTTGGGCTTCCACGAGGCGCTGTCCAAGCGCGTGTTCGCCGTTCAAGAGTGCCACCTGCCGGTGGAGTCTATCAATGAAGTTTGGCCGCGGCTGGATGTCGAACCTATCCCAGGGCTTCAGCGGGTAAATCTGCGCAGTGGCGTGGATGAGGACGTGCTGGTAGTCTTGGAGAGTGAGGAAGCGCTGCTGCCGGAATCCAGCGTCGAAGAGCTGCCAGTATCAGTGGCTCATTTGGGACCCGCGGGCACTCAGGTGCTGGCTGGCAGCGATCACATTATAATTGAAGTATTGGGGCGGCCCTTTCGCGTCTCTGCCGGATCCTTCTTCCAGGTGAACACGCCCATGGCGGAGAAGCTGGCAGAGCACGTGCTCACTTATCTAAGCCTGGAGCCAAAGGATACGGTCCTGGATATCTATGCGGGAGTAGGGCTGTTCAGCGCTTTCCTGGCTCCAAAGGTTGAGCGGTTGGTCGCCATTGAAGCCGCGTCTACAGCCTGTGATGATTTCGTCGTGAACCTGGATGAATTTTATAATGTGGATTTGTACGAAGGTACGGCGGAGGCGATCGTTCCGATCCTTGCGATTCAACCACGCCTCATCGTCGTCGATCCTCCCAGGAGCGGGATCGACAAAATCGCCCTGGATGGCATCCTCAAGCTGGGTCCAGAAGTGCTGGCTTACGTGTCGTGCGATCCGGCGACCTTAGGGCGGGACGCCCGGCGTTTGACAGCAGGGGGCTATCGCCTGGTCCAGGCGACTCCATTCGACCTTTTCCCTCAAACCTATCACATCGAAAGCGTGAGCTTTTGGAAACGGGTGCAATAAAAGAAATAATGGGTCAAGATGCGCCTGCGGCGCATCTTGACCCATTATCCCCACATCTAAACAGGGAAATCTAAATTGAAAAGTCTTCACCACGCCAGACGCCGTGATCCGGGGTATGCAAGGCGGGCAGGCGTTTTTCGTGCCCGTCGAGGCGATTCTCGAGCCTGCCCACACGGTCCATCAACGTCACCAGCGCTTCGCCAATCGCATCGGGCAGGGCGTTGTGTTCCAGGTCGGGCCGGCCCGCATCGCGGCGCGGCCGGCTGCGCACGACCACCTGTCCCGGGACGCCGACCACAACGGAATTGGGGGGCACAGACTTGACCACGACAGCGTTGGCACCAATGCGGCTGTTCTCTCCAACCGTGATGGGGCCCAGCACCTTGGCTCCTGCACCAATAACCACATTGTCCGCTATCGTCGGGTGGCGTTTGCCTCTCTCAAGGCTGGTCCCGCCCAGGGTCACGCCGTGATACATCGTCACGCAGCGGCCGACTTCGGCAGTCTCGCCGATAACAACCCCCATGCCGTGGTCAACGAAAAATTCTGCGCCGATCCTGGCTCCGGGATGTATTTCTATGCCGGACAGGGCTCTGAAGAGATGTGAAACCCAACGGGCCAGCAATTTAAGTCCATGCTCCCATAGCCAATGGGCCAGGCGATGTCCCCAAATAGCATGCAATCCCGGATAGCAGAAAATGATCTCCAAGGTGCTGCGAGCGGCCGGATCGCGATCGTATACCGATTGGATATCTTGTTTTAATGTTTTAAGCATGACGTCTACCACCTATAATTCAACTGATTAACCGGCAAATCGCAGAGACCTGCAATGGTTCTCGAATCCGTGCAAAACGGCTTTGCACTCCGTAAACCTTCGCAAGGCTCGCCAAAGCACAAATCACCTCAGTCCGCCAGGCCGGCGAAAAGCGGCGTGCTCAAATAGCGTTCTCCAAAGGAGGGAATGATCACGACGATTAATTTACCAGCGTTCTCGTGCTGGCGCGAAACCTGGAGAGCGGCCCACATGGCTGCCCCCGAAGAGATGCCCACCAGGAGCCCCTCCTGTCTGGCCATTTGCCGAGCCGTTTCAAAGGCGTCTTCGCCCTTGACGCGCACAACCTCATCGTAGATCGTCGTATTGAGTACCTCGGGCACAAATCCGGCTCCAATGCCCTGAATCGGATGAGGCCCTTTCTGCCCTCCTGAGAGAACGGGCGAGCCGTCCGGTTCAACCGCAATACAGCGGAAGGAAGGTTTGCGCGCTCTGAGGACTTCTCCCACGCCAGTGATCGTCCCTCCCGTTCCGACACCGGCGACAAGGATATCGACTTTTCCATCGGTATCGCTCCAGATCTCCTCAGCAGTAGTCTTCCGGTGGATCTCCGGGTTGGCCGGGTTCTTGAATTGCTGGGGGATGTAATATCGCCGGTCCGAGGCGGCCAACTCTTCAGCTCTTCGGATTGCACCCGCCATGCCCTCGGCACCAGGAGTCAAGATTAATTCCGCCCCGTAAGCCCTTAATAACATGCGTCGCTCCTGGCTCATAGTATCCGGCATCGTCAGCACGCATCTATAACCACGGGCGGCGCAAACGAATGCTAAGGCAATACCCGTATTGCCGCTGGTCGGCTCCAAGATAACGGAATCTCGATTAATCAGGCCGGCTTGCTCGGCCGCGTCAACCATTGAAACGCCGATGCGATCCTTGACGCTATGAGCCGGGTTGAAAAACTCCAGTTTTGCCACGACTTCAGCGAGGCTTTCCTCGGATAACCGGCGAATCCGCACCAAGGGTGTATTTCCAACCAATTCAGTAACATCATTAGCGATCTTCATAAACCTGACTCCCAATCAATTAACCAAAAGTGCCAACTGCCTCCAAATTAATTAACAAAGAAGCGACCACCAGGTCACTCGCAACACGGCCATATTGCGGGAACTGATCGTCGCCCGGAGCAGTTGGCTTTAGATACTTCTAGATGCTACAAATCACCGGGCGGGGGCCACAGCTCCCGCCCTAGACACGCGCAATAATTCATCTATGCCCTCAAAAATCATCTTCATGCTCTAGTATATCTTATTTTAGAGAGGTAGCAGTGAATTGTCAAGAATCAAACAAAACGTCCCTTCCACCTCCAAGCGCATCAAATGCAGTCCTGCTGAAAATTTCATACTTGACATCGAACGCTTGTTCTAGTATAATCCTCACCATTACTGGAACATCCGTTCGACAACCTGCAATTCGGGAACGCCAGATGAACCGTTATGAGATTGCTCTTCAAGTTCTGCAAAAGCTAAAGCCAGAGATGGTGCCTAATTTTGATCAGGTCGGCGAGCTGCCCGCTGCGGACGCCCGAATCGAAGCTCCGCAAACGGGCGCACCGTTGAGGCTTGAGGAATACATCGATTCGGTAAGGCCCCTTCCTGAAATGACCTTATTGCTGGGAAAATGTGAGGATGGACTGCCCATATTGGTGGACCTTGAAAACCCCGCTTGCGGTTCGATCTTGATCAACAGTGCGCCTGAGGCCCAGGGTCGATATTTGCTGAGAACGTTGCTAGCTTCGGCCAGGTTGCTTAATCGCGGCAACCAGGTGCAGTACTCTCTAATCACTTCGGAGAAGAGCTATTACGGAAAACTGGCAGCAGCATCCCAATGGCGACATGATTATCATCCTGCCAACCGAGCGGCCGGAGTTCACATACTGGAAATAAGTGCACTCGTTGAGCAGCGCTACTCGGGCCGGAGGAGAGGCCCGGCGATTCTCGTGGCGATCGATGACCTCGAAGCATTCGCGAGGGGGTCAATGGACGAGGAGGTCTGTT
>DASQQR010000463.1:0-4999 GCA_035643335.1 Anaerolineales bacterium | reverse complement strand
ATCGGTGATCTTGGCATCCCGGAACCATTTCTCCAGCAAGGTCTCACGGGTATATCCCAGCGGGCCAAGGAGCTCCACTGCTTTCTGAGTGATCTTGACGACCACATCGCCCGCTTTGACCTTGCTCATCGAGGCTTCCTTAGGATTGGATTTACGGTTATCTGCCATCCACACGGCCTTGAGCACCAACAACCAGGCAGAGCGCAGCTGCACTTCCATATCGATGATTTCCTTTTCCACGGCAGTGAGCTTCTGCCTTGGCAGGCCATAACGAATGACAATGCCTTGCTTGTCGAGCTCCTCCTTGAGCAGTTCGAGGGTGGCCCTGGCGATACCTATAGCCTGGGCGGCCACAATGGGCCGCGTGGCGTCGAAGGTCGCCATGGCGCCCTTGAAACCTTTGGTGGTCTTGGTTTGCACCTCCGGACTTCCCAGGATGTTTTCGAAAGGCACCCGGCAGTCCTGCAACACGATCGAGACGGTATCGCTGGCACGGATGCCGAGCTTGTCTTCCATCTTGGTGACTTTGCAGCCTGGCGTGCCAGCTTCGACCACAAATGAGCGCATGCCGGCTCGCCCGGCCTCGGGATCGATCTTTGCCCAGACGACAACGAATCCGTCGGTGAGCTCGAGGGCCTTATGTCCGCCGGTGACAAAGATCTTCTCCCCATTGAGCACCCATTCGTTGGTCTCCTTATCCAGCACGGCAGTGGCGCGAATGGCTGAAGTATCCGAACCGGCCTGGGGTTCGGTCATCGCCATGGCATCGAAGACAGGCTTTTCACCTTGATAGCGGCTTAAAAAGCGCTTCTTCTGCTCTGGGTTCCCGGCGGCGTTGACCGCCGCGGCTCCAAGCAACCCGACCGGGCTGCACAGGTAGATCCCGGCATCCCCCCAAGAGAGCATCTCGACCATGGAGGCCAATCGCTGGTAATGAATGCTGGGCCTCTCCTTCTCAGTCTCTTTTTTCTCCTTTTTTTCATCTTCCTTAGGAGCCATAGAGGTCCCGCCCATGGAGCTCATGGCGGAGTGCATGAAATTAATATAGTCCCAGGGGACTTCGTGCTCATTCTCGTCGAAATAGCGCGATACCGGGCGCATCATGTTTTCGGCAACCGTCTGGGTCAGATAGCGGGCCTGGGCTATCGCTGCGGGCATCTCAAAGTCAATCATGGTAGTTCTCCTAATGGTGTCTCAGCTAATTTTATCCATTCAAGTCGACCGGCGTCATGATCGGTGATACGTAATGCGTGATACGTGAGGCGTGAAACGTGAGGCGTGATTCTGCGGAACATGGATCTGCACTTACGGGCTATACCATGGCCAGGCCGTTAAAGGTGGCGAAACCGCGACCATTGCGCATCCAGAGTTCAACTGGATGTTCCCGGATGTAACCGTGACCACCCAGGATTTGAACAGCCCGGTCGGTGACCATCATAGCCATGTCGGCCGCGCCGGTCAGCGCCAGGTAAGCCTGCTTGCTGGCACCCGGCTTGGCGTTGTCAAGCATCCAGGCAGCTTCCCAGGCCAACAGGCGGATGGCTTCGATCTCAGTGGCCATTTCGGCCAGCATGAAGGCGATGGCTTGTTTCTGGGCTACCTTGACTCCAAATACATCCCGCTCCTTGGCATAGTCGCGCGAATATTCATAAGCCGCCTTGGAAAGACCAATCGCCATGGAGGCCAATGCCACCCGAGAAGCGTCGATGATCGGATCCATCGCATGCCCCTGCGCTCCACCCAGGCGGTTTTCCTTGGGGATCTCCACATCGGTCAATTGAATGCGATAAAGGGGCAAGGCGTGCAGCCCCAGGAGCCTCTGCCGTTCGCAGATCTCCAGGCCCCTGGCCCCCTTGGGAACGATGAAGCCCTGGGTGCCACCATCTTGCCGGGCGAAAACGAGCATGGCTTTGGCGTTTTCTGCGTAGGGAACATAGACCTTCTCGCCGCTCAGCAGGTAAGCAGCGCCCTTCTCACGCGCCAGGGTTTTCAAATCGCGGACATCGAAGTCGAATTGCGATTCCATCAGCGCCGCGGTGTAGGGTTTCCACTCGGCCTCAATCACCGGGGGGATATGCTGATGCTTTTGCTCTTCGGTTCCTGCCAGGAGGAGCGGCAAGACGAATAGCCCCGGTGCCATCACACCCATGGCGCCAGCCACATCTCCATAGGCCAGCTCTTCAGCAGCCAGTACCCCGGTGAGGGCGGAACGCTCCCCGAAGCCGCCGTATTCTTCCGGAATGGAGGCCTGCAGGACCCCGAGTTCCCAGCCTTTCTCAACCAGATTCGAAGGCAGCAAGCCCTCTTCCTCTGCCTCACGCGCGGCCGGACGCAAGTCCATTCTGGCAAAGCGGCCCACTGCATCGATCAGCATCTTTTGTTCATCTGAAGGTTCGAACGCGTACATAATTTTTTCTCCTTTTTTGATCAGGTGGAGCAGGCGAGTTCAAAAACGCCGCGGGCGCTTTTGAACTCACGCCAGCCTCATAAACGGCGATAGCGAATAGCGATGGGAAAATCCTCGTCTTCCAACTCGGACAGGTTCTCAATGCCTAATAAGCCGCGCTGGTAAAGATATTCAACGTGAGCGCCAGCTTCTTCCAGCGCCAGCAGCACATTGTAGCCCTGCACCTCCCCAAAAAGAGATTTTGAGACTTCGGAAACGGTGTGCGACTCCGCCAGGAGATCGAGCACCTGGCTTAAGCGGGTTTCGTGCAGCTCACGGATATCGCGCAGGCGCGCCGGGAGATCAGTCACCGGGTCCTTGTGGCCTCCCAGGGTCAGATTAATTCCTTCGGCCCAGTGCTCGAGGGCATCGAGTGACTGCAAATAGTGCGATAGACCGGTAGAGAGGGTCAGATGTTCAGGCGCCTGGTGCGGGCTTATACCTTGTAAGATGTGATCGCCGCTAAAAAGAACGTCGTGCAGGCGAATCACCACGTGGCCGGCGCAGTGACCGGGGACATGCAAGATCTGGAATGGGCCCACGCGCATCTTTACTGCCTCGTAGGTAAAATCGACAGCGACGGAGCGAAACAACCCTTTGGTGAGCTTGTACATATCGAGCAAGCCCTCGCGGAGGTGTTCAGATACCCCAGCCTCGATGAAGAATAAGTTGAGGCGGCGCGCGACGATGGTGAGCCGCTCTTCGTAATTAGTCAGGTTGCGCCGGTCGAGCTCGTGCACACCTAGCAGGGCTGGGGTACGCGGGCGCACATAAGCGAGACCGCCGAAGTGATCGATATGGCCGTGGGTGATGAGCACGTGGGTGAGGTTCTCAAGCGATATAGATTGCCCGGAGAGCTCAGCGGCCCTCATCAGACCATCGTCAAGGTACTCGTTGGACTGGCCAAAGCCCGAACCGGTGTCGATCAGCGCTCGCAGCGGTTTGCCCTCCTCGCCATCTACCAATACCAGGTAGGTAGATGCCCAGAAGCCCGGGAAGACCTCCACCGGGATCTGGTAGATCCGCCCACCGGCGGAAGTCCTGAAGGATTTTACTTCGTGGTTATCTTGATCTGCTGGCATCTAAAGTCCTCTGGCGAAACTAGCGGATTGCCATTCACGAATGGTTTTCTCGAATCCGCTCATCTCAACCTCACGCAATATTCGTGCATTCGTGTCCTATTCGTGGATGGCCCCGCCGCCAATCCCTCACCTCAGCCTCTCACGTTATTCGCTCAGTCATTCGCGCCCCATTCGTGGACGGCCTCACCACCAAGCCCTCCAAAAACAATTCCGCAAACTCTTCGGCGATTTGCGAAGCGCTGAGCGGACCATCCGGACGGTACCAGGTGATGGTCCAATTCATCACACCCAACAGAGCGCGAGCTGCTAGCGAAGGTGAAAAGCAAGCAAACACCCCGGCCTGCTCCCCCTCGATGATCAAATCCCTCCACATGCCCTCAAAACGATCCCGGCGCGGGATATGGCGGCCTTGAAATTCGGGTTCCAGGGAGCGGTGCTCGAGCAGCAGGACGGAGGCCAAATCAGAATACTCAGCCATCGATTCAAGGTAGACACGCATCGCCTGGCGCAGTTTGTCCTCCGGGGACACGGGCTGGTCGAGGACCCCAGAAATGCGCTCAATCAGCAGGTCCAACCCCCGATCCAATAAATCGGCCAATATCTCCTGCTTACTGGAAATGTGATAGTAAAGGCTGCCCTTCTGCAGGTGCACCGCCTCGGCGATATCCTGCATCGAGGCGGCGTGGAATCCTTTTTTGCTGATCACCTGCGCGGCGGCTTCAAGAATATCATCCCGGTTCATAAACGCCTCTCTACCAAACGGTCGGTAGATATAGCATAGCAAATTTGCAAGGATAAGTCAAGCGCTCCCTATTAGGTTATGATTAAGAGATGGTTACAATGAGACCCCGGTTGCCCAAATTTATTGGCGAGCCAGGGCCAAGGCGTTAATTTTCTATGATAGACTCCGGATGACGGCGCGGCCTTGAGATCCCGCTTCGGGCCAGAAGCCGGTTCATCCGCACAACAACGTCGCGAGTATTGCAGATTCACGAAACAAACGAGTCAAGGGGATAGAACAATGGGACAAGATTTGAACATTGGCCTCGCCAGAATGCATAAAGAGCCGGGGGAACGACGCGATTTCTTGCCTAAGTTCGTCGCCAGGCTGAGCAAGCTGGGTGCCAACGTAACCCTGGAGTACGGCTATGGATCGGGTATGCAGTACGTGGAGGAAGACTACCTGCGATTGGCTTCCTCGATCAAGTTTGGCTCTCTGGACGAGGTCTACCAGCAAGACTACATCATGGTCTTACGTTATCCCAGCGATGAGGATCTGCGTCTTCTTCGCGAAGACGCCTGCCTGATCTCCATGCTACATTACCCCACTCGCCCGCAGCGAGTCGAATTCCTGAAATCACTGGCGATCGAGGCCATTTCGCTGGACTCGGTGAAGGACGACAGCGGCCGGCGCCTGGTCGAAAACTTGCGCGCGGTTGGCTGGAATGGTATCGAAATCGCTTTCCGAGTA
>DASQQR010000462.1:0-7459 GCA_035643335.1 Anaerolineales bacterium | reverse complement strand
CAGTTCAAGAACATCACCTACAAGCTGCGCTTCGCACTGGGGCAGGATGCGATCCTGACAGAAGACGAGCACTACTCATTCAACCGGAGCCTGGATTACCGCTACGACGTCGAAATTTTCCAGCAAAAGATAGAAGAAGCCGGAGCGACCGAAGATGCGGAGAAAAAGATATCCGCGCTAAAGGATGCGATCCGGCTATATCGCGGGCCGTATCTTCGGGATGTCGAGAATACCTGGGTGCTACCGGAACGGCAGAGATTATTGAAATTGTACCTGGATGCGCTGGTGAATCTGGCGCGGGTCTACCTGGAAGACGGCGGTTACGACAGGATTTTCGGTTATCGCGAAAAGATCCTGGCGGAAGATCCCTGCTACGAAGAGGCCTACCGGCTGTCGATGCTGGCCTACGCCGGCCAGGGGAACCAGGCGGGGGTCCAGCGAGAATACGAACGTTGCCGGGAGGCGCTGTGGGAGGAACTCAAGGCCAGGCCTTCCGAGCAGACGGAGGAGTTGTACCGGGTGTTGAGCAGGTAAGATAAGCCCTCACCCCAGCCCTCTCCCAATCCCGGGAGAGGGGGAACATCCCGGCGGTCTAAACGATGGGTTTAGACCGCCGGGATGTTTTTTGTTACCCATTTAATCATTTCTTAACCGAAAATTGGGGATTTAAGAGGAGGGTACGGTGACCGTCCATTGCAACAATGATGACAAATATCCACTAAACGATTTCGCATCAGGAGGTATTTGTCATGAAAGGTCTCGTACGGGAAGTCAAAATCAACATCGGCCGGCTGGACCGGCGGCACGTCCAGTTCATCCTTCTGCTCTTGACACTGATCCTGTTAGTGATCGGCGCAGGCGCACCAGGAGCCGGCGGCGATTTCGCCGGGTAAAGGTGATTCTTTTATACGCCATCCTGATCGGCTTACCGGCCGGCGTTCTGCGGGCGTGGAGCGGCGGGCGGAGACTGACGATCTCGGCTCTGGATCGGGTGTGGTTGGTCCCGGCAGCGGTCTTGCCCCAACTGCTCGTCTTCCACTTGCCAGCGACAAAGCACGTGATCCCGGACGTTCTGGCGCCGGCGACGCTAGTGAGCTCGCAGATCCTGCTGCTGGTGTTCGTGGCGTTCAACCGGAAAAAGCCAGGTTTTTGGATTTTGGGCCTCGGCCTGGCGCTCAACCTGGTCGTGATCCTGTTAAACGGCGGGCTCATGCCGGTCAGCCCTGAGACCGTGGCCCGCCTGGCTCCGAATGCCCCGATAAATTCATGGCACATCGGGGAGAGGCTCGGAACAGGAAAAGACATCGTCCTGACCCTGGATCAAACCCGGCTTTGGTTTTTGTCGGACCGGTTTCTTCTGCCGGATGGGGCTTCGACACGCGCGGCGCTAAGCATGGGTGATTTCTTGATTGCCCTGGGAGCCAGCTGGATGCTGTGGTCTGCCGGAGGTAACGGAGACAGGCTGGCGTATCAAAGCCAAAGGAGCTGGATATGAGTATCATCGGCCCGCACGTACCGGTCCGGAGTAAGAATGACAGCGGCCTGAATCGTTTGCTGTCGGCAGCGGTTATTAATCGCGAATTCCGTAAATTGCTGCTTTCCAAGCCGGACGATGCCCTGGCCCTGGGATACAAGGGGGAGAGGTTTTGTCTGGAGCAGGAAGAGCGGGAGCTGATCCTGTCGTTACAGGCCAAAACTCTGCCAGACCTGGCGTTCCGGCTGGCGAAAGCCAGACAAGAAGCGGGGAGGTGAGTCGCTCCCGAAGAGGGCCTCCAACTATCTGTCGCATTTTCGCTAGAGCATTTATTATGCTCGGAGTTGGCGTCAAGGGGAGGGCGCCAACTTTTTTTAATGTGGAAGGATGGAAGAATGGAAGGTTGGAAGATTGGAAGATTGGTAGACAAGGAAACAGGGAAACAAGGAGACAAGGGGTGCGCGCGAGGTAAGGACTGCTGGAAAAATGAGCACATTGGTTCCAGTTGAATGTTGGCGCGGGCAAGTGGCGGTTTAGCGAAGGGTGGCCAGCGCGGTTTTGAAGATGGAGAGGCCCTGGTTGATTTGATCTTCGGTGACGACCAGGGGAGGGATCCAGCGAACGGTATTGTCCCAGGGACCGCAGGTGAGCAGAAGCAGGTGGTCCTCAAGACAGGCGTGGACGACGGCTTTGGCGGTCTGTTTATCGGGCTGGCGGTCCGGGGTGCGAAATTCGGCGCCGATCATAAGGCCTAGACCGCGGACGTCCCCGATTTGCGGGTACTGCTCCTGGAGGTGACGCAAGCCTGACATCAGTTGCGCGCCGCGCTGCTGGGCATTGTGCAGGAGATCCTCGTCGCGAATAGTCCGGATGGTGGCGACAGCCGCGGCGGCGGCGACGGCGTTGCCTCCAAAGGTGCCGCCGTGCGATCCGGGAAGCCAGGCCGCCATTAATTCGAGGCTGCTGAAGACCCCGGAGAGCGGTAAGCCGGAGGCCAGGGCCTTGGCAACGGTCAAAATGTCGGGCCGTACGTCGAAATGCTCGAAGGCGAACCAGCGCCCGGTGCGGCCAAAGCCGGACTGGATCTCATCGATGATGAGGAGTATACCGTGACGGTCACAGAGCTCGCGCAGACCGCGCAAGAAGCTGGCCGGTGGGGGCACATAACCGCCTTCTCCCAAGACCGGCTCGATCAAGATGGCGGCCGTTTCTTCGGGTGCGGTCTGGGTGGTGAGCAAAAAGTCGAGCTCATCCAGACACCACTGGCTGGTTTTCTCATCATCCCAGCCATAGCGATAGGCATAGGGATAAGGGGCGACGAAAACACCCGGCATGAGGGGCTGGTATCCAGCGCGATAGATGGTTTTGGAGGTGGTCAAGGCCATGGTGCCCACGGTGCGGCCGTGAAAGCTGCCTTGAAAGACGATCACGTTGGGGCGACCGGTGGCATGCCGGGCCAGCTTGACGGCGCCTTCGACCGCTTCGGCACCGGAATTGCTGAAGAAGAAACCATCGATAGAGGCGGGCAAGATCGAACGCAGCTCATCGACCAGCCGCAGCATAGGAGGGTGAACCACGATATTGGCCTGGCCATGTAGCAGCAGGCCGGCTTGCTCACGAATGGCGGCCACGACGCGCGGGTGGCAATGTCCCGTATTGGTCACCCCGATGCCGCTGGTGAAATCCAGGTAAGCGGTGCCATCTTGATCATAGATATGGACGCCTTCACCGCGCGAGGCGATAATCGAAGTGAAATGGGGCCAGACAGGCGAAAGATGGGAGATTTCTGCTTGAAATTCAGGCATGTTCAGATCCTTTCTGGGCGACAGGGAGCTGTTCAGCGACCCATTGGAGGCCAAGGTCAGCCAGCTTGGCAGGCGTCGGGATGCCGTCCGGTGTCCAGTCGAGCACCTGGTAGTACAAATCCAGGGCAGATTCGAGTTCCTGGGGGTCGATGGCGGTACCCGCGGTGGGGCCCTTGCCACCAAGGGGCTTGAAGAACTTCTTGGGAAGGGCGTCGTCCCTGCGGCCAAAGCCTTCACGAGCATTGAAGGCGCGCAGTAAATTGAGCCGGCGTTCACCCACCTCCATCAGTTCGGCCAGGTCGACATCCCAACCAGTTACCGCCCTGACAAAATCCACGGCCTCAGAGGGACCGTATAACGTCCAGGCGGGCCCCCAGACAAACTGGCACAACTCCAGGGTATCCAGCATACTGTAGAACATCTGGGAATGGGCGGCGAAGCGAACCTTCTCAGGGCCCAAACTGTAGAGCGGTGGCGGATCCTTCAAGCCCAGTTGCGCCAGGCGAGCGAGGTATAAGTGGCCGGCGTCGGGTTCGTACATGGGATCATGTTCGCTGGACTGGTGGTCGGCGCCGAAGGGGTTGGCGGCATAGATGAGGGCCAGGGATTTTTTCGCCTGCGGCATGTGGGCGGGGGCTTCCTGGTTTTTGACAGTAATGAGACAATCTTCCGCCTCGGGACCCCAAATCCGGGCGGCCCGAGCCGAGCCCTGGGACAAAATTGGGCCCAGAGGACCCGTGTTGGTGACGATTTGCATCAAGACATCCAGCATGGCATCTGCGTCCCCAAAGTGCAGTTCCAAGCCGCCGGTATCCCCCAGATCGAGGATACCTTTCTCAAAGCATTCCATGGCAAAGGCAATGGTGGCGCCACAAGAAATGGTATCCACGCCATACTTATTGCAAATTTCGTTGGCATAGGAAATCGCAGCCAGGTCCTGGACCCCGCAATAGGAACCAAATGTGGCCAGAGTTTCGTATTCCGGGCCGCCGTAAAGGGGATCCACTTTGTAGGGACCCTCGGTGATCTCGACGACGCGTTTACAGCGCACCACGCAGGCATAACAGGTATCGCGTTCTTTCAGGACCGTCTCGAACATGGTCTCGCCGCTGATGTCCTCACAGCCTTCGAACTGCCCCTGGTTAAAGTTGCGGGTGGGCAAACCGCCCGTGATGTTCTGGTACATGACCACACCGGCGGTGCCGTACTTTCCCAGTTCGTCCACGTCGGGGTTATCCGGCATCATCTTCGGGCCGGACCGGCATAGTGCGACCAGGCGAGCCTTGTCGGCGATCTCAACGCGGCGTTTTCCCCGCACGACGATGGCTTTGAGATTCTTGCTCGCCAGGACGAGCCCCATGCCGGTGCGCCCGTTGTTGCGGTTGGCCATGCTCACCAGGCTCGAAAACAGGACGCCGTTTTCAGCAGCCGGACCGCACTGCAGGATCTCGGCTTTTGGATCCCTAACCTCTTCCTTGAGCAGGGCATCCACCTCTCCGGTGACCTTACCGGCCAGGTGAGAGGCAGCATGAAGAGAGGGCTGGCCTTCGATAATCGACAAGTAGACCGGCTCATCGGACCTCCCCCTGACGACAATGCCATCGAAACCGGCAAATTTGAGCTCGGCAGGGAAAAAGCCACCGGACTGGGAATCCCCAATCGCGCCGCTGACGGGAGACCTGGCGTTTACATTCAGACGGCTCTGCCCGGAAATGGGCGCGCCGGTGGTGACGCTCACCATGAAGGTGATCACGCTTTGCGGAGATAACGGGTCGAGGCCAGCGGGCATTTCACGAAGGATGTAGTAGAGGCCCATGGCGCTGCCGCCCATATATTGGCGATAGAACGATTCAGGGGGCTCTTCAATCTCGAGCGTCCGGCTAGAAAGATCCAGGTGAAGGATTTTTCCGGCATATCCGTAAGGCACGCGGGACTCCTTTAGAACCTGCGGGACCACTCCCTAGGCCAGCGTTCTATGACGACCTTGGTTTGGGTGAAGAATTCGACGGCGTGGTTGCTTTGGCCGTGGAGGGTTCCGAAGAAGCTCTCCTTCCAGCCACTGAATGGAAAGAACGCCATCGGTGCGGCCACGCCGATGTTGATACCAATGTTACCGGCGTGGGCATCGTGCCTGAACTTCCTGGCGGCGGCACCACTGGAGGTAAACAAACAAGCCATATTTCCATAGGTGCCCGAGTTCACCATCTCAACGGCATCCTCGATGGTATCGACGTGGATCAATCCAAGGACAGGGCCAAAGATCTCGGTTTTCGCGACCTCTCCGCGGGGATCCAGGTTATCCAAAATCGTGGGGCGGACAAAGTAGCCGCTTTCATAACCCGAGATAGAGGCCTGCCGGCCGTCCACCAGCAACTGGGCGCCCTCGCGAGCGGCCTGACCAATTAAGGACTCGATCCGGGCTTTGCTCTGGCTGGTGATGACCGGGCCCATCTGCACGCCCTCGTCCAGCCCATAGCCCACGGCACGCTGGGAGGCGGCGTCGGCAATGGCTTCCGTGAAAGAGTGCCGGGCTTCGCCAACGGTCAAGGCCAGAGAGGCGGCCAGGCAGCGCTGGCCGGCGCATCCAAAGGCGCTATCGGCAACTACATTGATGGTGACGTCCAGATCGGCATCGGGCAGGATGATGAGCGGGTTTTTGGCGCCACCCTGAGCCTGGACGCGTTTTCCATTGGCAGCCGCGCGAGAGTAAATGTGCTTGGCGACAGGTGTGGAACCGACAAAGCTAACAGCCCGGATAATGGGGTGGTCCAGGATAGCGTTTACCGTATCCGGTCCCCCGTTCACCAGATTCACAACGCCTTTCGGGAAGCCGGCTTGCTCGAATAAACCAAAAACCTGCTGCATGGTGAGCGGGGTTTTCTCCGAGGGCTTAACGATGACCGCATTGCCGCAGGCCAGGGCATAAGGCAAAAACCAGAAGGGGATCATGCCCGGAAAGTTGAAGGGCGCAATGATGGCGCACACACCAACCGGTTGGCGCAGCATATACTCATCGATTCCCGAAGCGATATCCTCCAGAATCCCGCCTTGCATCATGGTGGGAATGCCGCAGGCGACTTCGACATTCTCAATGGCGCGGCGAAGCTCACCCTGAGATTCGGAAAAAGTTTTGCCATTCTCCATGGTTATGGCGCGGGCGAGATCATCAAAGGCTTCTTCCAAAAGGTTCTTGAGCTTAAAGAGGTACTGAATGCGATCCGGCGGCGGGGTATTGCGCCAGCCTCCAAAGGCCGCCGCGGCAGCCTGGGCAGCTCGATCGACTTCCTCCGCAGGGGAGAGAGGCACCTGTGCCAGGCTTTCTGCGGTTGCGGGGTTGAGAACCTGCAGATATTGGCTCGCCTTGGAAGGATACCATTGCCCATCCATATAATTTAAGAGCCGCGTGTCTGATCCATGCATGATTCATCTCCTTTCCGGTTAACGATTAAAGATTTTCGGGTCTTCCGCTTTCAGCGGGATGAGGCTTTTTCCTGCTTGAAACGGGAGAGCCAGATTTTCTATCGTTCAGTTGTGGACAAATTTATAACATAGTTTTGATGGAAACATTGGTGACAATCTGGCGCCGCTTGAGCTCCTCGAAGAAAGGCTCAGGATCGATGACCGCCTCGGGGGGATGAACACCGGGGGGAATGCGTCCTTCCGCTAACCAGATTGCAGTGATGGCGGGCGCAACACCCGTGGGCAGGGCTCCTTTGCAGGTCAGGGTACCCACCCGGTACACAACGGATTTGCCATCCTGGGTACCCTGTACTTCAGTGACAATCTCCTTAACCCAGTCAGGAGGTTGGTTCTTGGGCGCGGCCAGAAGATCCGTGATGGGCGGCACGTACTTGGAGAGCAGCGCGATCATCAGATCTCGGGGGATCACTTGCTGCTCGCCAACTTTAACCGCTTCGTAGCTGCCAAAGCCAAAATCCGCCAGAACGCGGATTTTCTCAACGGTCTCCTTGGCCATGCCCCAATAATTGATCTTGAAGAAACATTCTTGTACGCCTTTATGCCCATAAGTCACAGGCAAGGTGGCGACTTCCGAGTGAAGGGAGAGGTGCATAGGTAATAAGCCAATGGGAGCTGAAAACCAGTAGTCTTCGAAATCGCCCATGGGCTCGCGTTCTTGAAATTGACCGTTTTCATAGATCATGGGTCTAAGGGTGAGCTC
>DASQQR010000461.1:0-3922 GCA_035643335.1 Anaerolineales bacterium | reverse complement strand
GCCGGGTAAAGGGCAAAGGCCTGGTCAAAGGCAGAAGCAGCCCCAGCGTAATCCTGCAGCGCCACCAAACTCGTGCCCCGGTTGAACCAGGCAAAATACTGGTCGCGACCGGATAGGGAGGAAATTTCGTCTGAGGCTTTTTCAGCCGCGGCCCGGTCGCTGTATGCCTCGTCGATACGTGGACCTAGAATTGCCTGGACATCGGATTGGCGATCTTCAGGGTAAACCACCAAATAAGTGAAGTTAAATGCCCGCCAGTACGACTCCATCTGGTCGTAGGGGAAGGGCAAATCCGGTCCATTGTAGGAGTCTTGGGTAAAGAAGCTGGCAAGATTGTTGTCATAACCGGTCACCAGCACATAATGCCCCATCCAGTCATTTACGTTCGGCCCCTCAAAACCCTTCTCGACCATCACCAGGAATCCGGCGGCTACCAGCTGCTTTATCATCTGCAGATCCCCACCCGCTCGAGCGAGGACCTTGAGTTCTGTCCGGGTTTCTACGTAGCCGGCCAGCTCGTAGGGCATGACGTTTTTATCGCGCGGGTTGGGCTTTGTGACCGGGGCGATGTCGTACTGGTCACCCTGCCAATCCCAATAAGAGAGAGCCATCGCCAGGGTGGCGGGACCGCAGTTATTCCAGCCCTGGTACTCGTGCCGGACCCCTGAAAGCCGGATCTGATCTGGCAGCGGGCTGGGTGTGACCGTGGGAATCAAAGTGGGTTGAACGGTGGCGGTTTGCTGGATTGGGACCAAGGTAGGGGAAGGGACTGGTGTGGTGGTTGAGACCTGCGGCAATGGCAATTCTTTCTTTTCCCCCTGCTGTTGAGGCACGAATATGGCCTGCTCTGGCGGAGCAAGGGCATACTTAATTGTTCCCCGCAACTCGTCCACCCGCCAGGCCAGGCGGTCCTTGACCGGGGGCAGCTGGTAGATCAAGCCTACCAGAGGTAGTCCTATCAGAAAAGTGAATCCAAGCCGGTAGAGTATTTTCCGCATGGTGAGTTTGAACAGCGCAAACTTTACTGTTGGTTGCGCGCTGCTTCGATGTATTGCTGGAACACTTCAAAGGGCTGTGCGCCAATCACGGGCCGCCCGTTGATCAAGAAGCTGGGCGTGCTTTGGACGCCCAACGACCGGGCGGCATTGGTCTCAGACTGGACCGTGATGGTATGTTTTCCCGAGTCCAGGCACTCATTGAAAGTTTCGGTATCCAAACCCAGGTCAGCAGCGAACTTCTTCAGGTTCTCCTTGCTGAACGCTCCCTGGTTCTCACCGGTTTGGCTATAGAAGATCTTGTCGTGATAGGCCCAAAAAGAGTCCTGCTCGGCTGCACATTCACTGGCTTCCCCTGCCCATTGTGATTCGGGTCCCAGAAACGCGAAGTGCTGGTAGCCGAAGCGCACGATACCGGTCTGGATATACTTTTCATCGATCTGGCGTCCCGCGCCAGTGGCAAACCGCCCGCAGTAAGGTCACTGGAAATCGCCGAACTCAATGATCGTGACCGGAGCATCAGGGTCGCCTTTAAAGTGACGGGTTTGCTCGATCACGGTTTGCATCAATTCTGCCTGGCTTGCCGATGAGCTCTGAGCGCTGGCGACCGTTTGGGTTGAGCCTGAGGCTGCCGAGGAAGCAGGCGCAAGCAGTGGGCGACCAAAATAACCACCGAGCAATCCAATGGCCAGCATGACCAGGCCTACAAGCGGGGTGGCCCAGGACTGGATCGTAATCGTCAAGGCCGCCTGCCGGGTAGCAGGGGGAGCGTTCTCGTCTGAACGCTCTATAGGTTCTGTTTCTTCTGGGTCTGATAGCATCTTCCGTAAAAATCCACTATTCTTATGCTGAGGATTGCGCGATCAGGCCGGAGCTCCATTCTCCAGCAATTGCTTAATTACCTTCCAGGGGTAGACCCGCCTGCTCCCAGGCGATCATGCCCCCATCCACGTTCAATACGTTCGTGTAACCCAGTCCAACAAGCGTCTCAGCTGCGATGCTGCTCATGCGGTCGCTACGGCAGTAAAGCACGATCCTGGCATCCTTGTCCGCCGGGAGCTTATCAAGATTCTGGTCGATTTCATTGTAGGGAATCGACAGGTCTGTCTCCGGGATGTCACCTTCAAAAGGGATGTGAACGTTGACGAAAGTGAAATCCTTGTTCGCCAGCATGGTTTGCAGCTCATTAACACTGATATCGGTATGAGAACCTCCCTGAGCGTCGACCTGTTCACCAACCTTTTCCCCCGAGGTTGCCGGGGCAGCGGCACCCTGGCAGGCTGCCAGGAGTAGTGTGATCAGTAGAATTGCTAAAGGTATTGGTTTCATTAATGAACCCTCCTTGTCGATTGTGAATTTGGCATATCCGTTCGAGACAGGTCAAATTTGGTGGATTCCTCTTTTTGGGGTTTGTTACGCCGGGTTCGACGTAGAATTGGAAGCCGACTTGCTTTTCATCGTCCAGGTCCAAAGTCGTCCAGTAATCGCCTACGACAGGAAACCGGATACCAGCCGGGTAACTCATCTTTAACAAGACCAAATACACTCTTATATATCCAAATACTTTCACCTGGTTGCAAGTATAACTCATAAGCGACCGATATAAAGCGCGCCATTTGGCCTATACATCGATAGGCAATTTTGCGTATCAGCTGATCGGGCCGAATTTTATTAAAATCCTTATCACGCGCTTACGAGCCACCAAAGACCCCGATTCGCTTACTGATGGATATCACTTACGGGACCATGGCATGCTTCGAAGGCAATTGGGAGGCCTGCTACACTCGCATTTCACTGGGAGCCAGGTGGGACATTTGGGGGAGAATCCGGTAGATAAGAAAACGGCGAAGTATTCCGCGCCCTGACCAACTCAAAGCCGGGGATGAGATGGCCATTTGCGTCAATTTGGGTGCCTATACTTATATCATCACCGGATGGCAGGTCGTGAAACCAACACAGGGGGAGGTGATGGGTCTCACTCTGATGCAACGGTGACGCCGATCTCTTGCTATCCATATTTGGTTGAGTCAGAGCGAATTGTGGTCAGAGCCCAGTTGGCGGACATATGGTGAAGTCTGTCACAGGCAATTCTGCCTACGCCAAATCGCGCCGGATAGCGCATGACAAAGCTATCCAAAGCGGATATGATAGGCTAAATTCATGAGATTTGGAGGTCGGTTCGCAATTCAGAGTCTGAACATTCCTCAAGATACCATTCTTTAAACTTATCAGGAGTCTGGTGTCGTAAGAGAGGGCTTCTCTGAACCGAGGGGAGAAGCTAAAAAATGCGCAAAAGGAATATGTTATTTCGGTTGATGGTTTACATTCTATTGATCGGGATCGTTCTTTCCCTTTCATTTGTTGCGGTGCGAACGTCTCCGGCCAAGACCGATCACCAGCCAGTTGGGGTCATATCATCCTGAGGACGCCAGAAAGCCTGGCCATCGCCCGACAAATCCATTTGTTAGCAGGCGCTGCGCTCGTTTTGGAGGTTTTGTATCATCTCGGAAAGGGAATCAAGTCAATCGTGCACGAAGGAAAGCTGTCCTCAGCCATTTTCTTCACCGAACAGGATATTCGTAATGCCTGGATTGAACTCCAACATCTGTACTTCCTGACAGACCAGAAACCGCTCTATGGTAAATACCGATTGGAGCAAAAAGTGACCTATTGGTTTGTCTTCTTTAGTCTCGAGGTAATGCTATGACCACATTTCTCGTCATTTGGTTTGCCAGCGCCTTTTTGGCCGCGCTCTGGGCATCCTATGATTTGCTTACCAACCAACCAAAGATCATGCCAGTGATCAAGATCGGCTGGGTGCTCATCATTCTCTACCTGGGTGTCATCGGCCTGGCCCTGTATTTCTACTCGTGCCGTGTCGGGCCCGCTCAGGGCCATGATGAATTTGTCGCTCCGATGTGGAAGCG
>DASQQR010000460.1:0-7753 GCA_035643335.1 Anaerolineales bacterium | reverse complement strand
GATTGGTGTTGTCGGCCCATGCTCCGCTGGCAAGTCTACCCTGATATCAGAATTAAGGGATCGGGGCTACTCCACTCACCATATTGCGCAAGAGCACTCCTTGATTCCGGACATGTGGAAACGAATGAATCACCCGCATGTGCTGATCTACTTGGATGTCTCCTACGAGGTCTCGATGCGTAGAAGGCCTCTAGATATGTCTGAAAATGAATTTGCTGAGCAGGTGCAGCGCTTAAATCACGCTCGCCGGCACGCCGACCTGTATATTTCTACCAATAACTTGGATCCCCGAGAAGTATTGAAGGAAGTTATAGATTTCCTGAAAAATCGGTAGAATTGGCCTTTTGTATTGTGTGCGCATCTGATGAGCGCATTTTTCTAAAATTGGACATTTTATGTAATCAGAGGTATAATCCTGTCTCGCCAGCTTCTTGCTGGAATTGATTTGTTCATTTACAATAACGCCAGCCTATGGCTGGCATTTGTGTGAATCCATCTGGGAGGCCGAACGTAATACATGAAACAATACCGCACGCTAATTTTCATCCTGGTTATTGTCGCCATCGCTATCTGGATGGTATTGCCCGGTAATCCTGGTATTCATATCGGTAGTGTGAACCGCCAAATCCAAACCCGGCTGGGTTTGGACCTCGTTGGGGGAGTTCAGGCGCTCCTAGAGGCAGATGTACCGGCAAATCAATCCGTTAGCGCTCAGGATATGCAAACTGCTCGACAGATTGTTGAAAATCGTGTCAATGGCTTGGGTGTCAGCGAGGCGGTCGTGCAGCAAGCCGGCGAGCGCCGCATTGTCGTGGAGCTGCCTGGTGAGACGGATCCGCAGAAAGCTCTGGAGACCATCAAACAGACAGGTGTCCTGGAATTTGTTGCCATGGACAACAGCCCTGTCCCGGTAGGGACAACCATAAAGACGGATTTCGCCTCCTCGGGCGAAGCTCAGCCAACACCTGGGCCCACTGAGACGCAACCGGCGCCAAGTCCGACCGAAAGCGGAACCACGCAGCCAGTTACTCCTACGACCTCCACTCAGGAACCGATTTACCATACGGTAATGACCGGATCTGATCTCAAGACCGTTCAGGTCACAACTTCTGCCACTGGCGAATACGAGGTTTCCTTCACCCTCACCGATCAGGGAACACAGATCTTTGGGGACTACACTTCAGGTCATGTCGGTGAAATCCTTGGCATAGTCCTGGACAAGCAAGTGATTTCTACTCCAACCATCAATAGCGCCATAACGCAGGGCAGTGGGGTAATCACTGGTAATTTCACTCTGGAAAGCGCCAATGCGCTGGCTGTGCAGCTGCGATATGGGTCCCTGCCAATTCCACTGAAAGTCGTCGAGAGCAGCACGGTTGGACCTACCCTGGGCCAAGATTCGCTGCGAAAAAGCTTGATTGCGGGGATTATCGGTCTCTCCGTGGTGATCTTGTTCATGGCGCTGTATTACCGTCTCCCAGGGGTTTTGGCTGACCTTGCTTTGATGGTTTACGCGCTGATCACCTTCGCGCTGTTCAAATTCATTCCGGTTACATTGACTCTTCCGGGCATCGCCGGTTTTGTTTTGAGTATCGGCGTGGCTGTGGATGCAAACGTACTCATTTTCGAGCGCTTGAAAGAGGAACTCCGCTCTGGGCGAACGCTGCGCCAGGCGATCGATCTGGGTTGGAATCGGGCCTGGCCATCCATCCGGGACTCCAACTTTTCAACTTTGATCACTTGCTCCATCCTGTTCTGGTTTGGAAGCACTTTCGGTGCCAGTATCGTCAAGGGATTTGCGATAACGCTGGCCATCGGTGTTCTGGTCAGCATGTTCACGGCAATTATTGTGACCCGCTCATTCCTGCACCTGGTGCTGGACAATATTGAATTTGTCAAGCACGTCAGATGGTTTGGAGTGTAAGAAGGAAGACATGTTAGATATCGTAAAACGACGCTACTTATATTTTGCCATTTCTTTGACCGTGATTATCCCTGGTATGATCGCTTTGATCATCTGGGGGCTTCCGTTGGCGATTGATTTCACGGGCGGTAGCTTATTGGACGTAACTTTTCAGTCTGGTACTGCCCCTCAGCCTGCCCAGGTACATGCAATATACACGCAGCTTGGATTTGAGGATCCCCAGGTACAAACCTCAGGAACCGACTCAATCATTGTGCGTTCCAGGCATATGGATGAAGCACAGCGAAGCCAGATTGTCAGTGAGATGGAGAAGCAGTTTAACAGCGCGATAACGGTAAATAGATTCGAAACCGTGGGCCCATCCGTGGGGCAGGAAGTTGCCAGTCGCGCGGCCGAGGCCGTAGGACTGGCCGCTGTCGGGATTCTGGTATATATCACCATTGCCTTTCGAGGGGTCCCTCATGCTTTCCGGTACGGAGTCAGTGCCATTATCGCCATGCTCCACGATGTTGCAGTGGTAGTTGGCGTAGAAGCCATCCTGGGACACTTTTTAGGTTGGGAGGTTGATTCCCTCTTTCTTACCGCCTTGCTTACGGTCATCGGCTTTTCGGTTCACGATTCGATCGTTGTTTTCGATCGAATACGAGAAAACGCAGGCATCTACCGCCGGCTGCCTTATGAAACCGTGGTGAACCACTCGATCGTCCAAACCCTCGACCGCTCGATTAACACCCAACTAACCGTTATGTTCACACTGCTGGCGCTTGCGCTCTTTGGCGGGGTTACAATCCGCCACTTTGTGGTGACATTGCTGGTCGGCGTTTTCAGTGGGACGTACTCCTCGATCTTCAATGCCTCCCCTATCCTTGTGGTTTGGGAGAATCGTGAATGGCGCACCTGGTTCGGCCGGGGTAAGGGCAGTCAAGCAGTAGCTTCTTGAATAACGTTGCGGATCCAGGGGTTTTGTGACGCAGGATCGCGTCTCAGAGCCCCGATTCTTTTTAATTCCCCTGCTCGTGACTCGCTTAAAGCAATGACTTACAACTTTGTCGATCCCTTTGCAAAGACAAGACCCATCCGAAGACTGGACTTCCAGAGACCTCCTAGGTCGAGATTTTGGACTGGCTGCCTTACGTTATCGGGATTCGTTGTGCTCCTGGTTCTGGTTGCATTGGCGTATTTCCTCCTGCCTCTGCGTACTAATATTCTTTTGTTAGGAACGGATCGATCCATAGAAGGCACCGGTCTGAGCCGCACGGACACGATCGTCCTGACAACCGTTGTCCCCTTGAAGCCTTACGTGGGCATGCTTTCAATTCCGAGGGATCTGTGGGTTTCTATTCCAGGGGTCGGAGAAAACCGGATTAACACCGCCTATTTTTTCGCGGAAAATCAGCAGGCGGGCAGCGGTCCGGAGGCAACCCTTGAGACAATACAACAGGACTTTGGAGTTGACGTGGACTACTATGTCCTGCTGAAGTTCGACGGTGTCCAGGCGATTGCCGATACGCTCGGTGGAGTAGAGATCGAATTGAATGCGCCGATGTCCGGCTATCCCGCGGGCAGGCATGTTCTGAACGGAGAGCAGAGCCTGGCCTTCGTGCGTGATCGCGAGGGAAGCGACGATTTCTTCCGTATGGCCCGGGGACAGCTGTTTCTGAAGTCAATTGGTAGGCAGATGCTTTCTCCGGACTATTGGCCTAGAGTTCCTCAGACGATCCTTGTTATCTTGAATTCTGTGGATACAAATGTACCCGTGTGGCTATGGCCGCGCCTGGCCGTTGCAGTTTTGCGCTCCGGAACCGACGGAATTGATGCCAGAGTCATCTCCAGGGATATGGTCACTCCGTTCACAACCTCCGGGGGTGCCCAAGTGTTGGATCCAAACTGGGATAAGATCAATCCGGTGCTCAAGGAGATGTTTGGGCAGTAGAATGGAAGAGATGTAGCGATTCGGCTAGGATGGATGCTTTATGTTCGCGGGAAGATGGGGACACAAAAAAAGGGGGTTCTGCTGCCAAAAAATTGCACAAAATTTCTGGATCACTAGGGCCCAATGTACTCAAGGACAGAGGCTCGGAAGAATAATAAAGCAATGGCAGCAGCCACCAGAAATGGCCCATAGGGAATTGCCGTGAAAGCTCGAAATCGCCTGGTAATCAGCATTGCCAGCATGTACAGGCCGCTGACCAACCCACCGATAAGGACAGCTAAAACCAATCCTACGAGAACCCCCGGCCAGCCTAAGATCAACCCCAATACTCCCATCAGGTTTACATCCCCGAAGCCCAGGGCTTCTTCGTCTATAGATCCGCCTCTGAGACGAGCAAGACCGCGTGCGAATAGATATCCGAGGCCGTAGAGCGCCAGCATGATCCCAAAACCGGCGGCCCCGCCCAACAGGGTCCAGCCGATCCCATGAAGCCAGGTTCCAATCCCCAATCCAAGTACTGCGCCAACCATGCTGACGGGATGCATGATCAGGCGATGCTCCAAATCGATCAAGACCACGATGCCAAAATAAATGAGCAATATGAACCCAAGGATGAAGTTCAAATTCTTGGGCGGCAAGATCCAGAGCCAAACCGTGCCTAGCACATACAGGATCTCTACCGCCGGTGCGCGCCAAGATCGGCGCTGACGGCAGCTTTCGCAACGGCCATACCAGAAGATGTAATCTAATAGTGGATAATTGGCCTGGCAATTATGGCAAAATGGCTTTACCAACCTCCGCCGGTAAGGAAACACGTCGGCCACATAATTTACCACTATCCCAGCCCCCCAGCCAAGCAAAGCGACCAGTAAGATCAGAAGCATAGGCGGATTATAGCATCGCTTTACAGAGAACCAACGAAATCTTACATTACAGTTTTGTTTTTCAGTTACAATCGAAACATGGAAAAACATTCACTCATAACGGTATTGACAGATTTTGGCAACGCAGATCCTTTCACGGGAATCATCAGGGGAGTCATATCGAACATTGCGCCTGGCATTACGATAATGGATTTAAGCAACGAGATTCCACGGGGTGATATCCTGCGAGGGGCAATCGCCCTATGGCAGGCCTGGACTTATTTCCCCAAGGATACGGTGTTCTTGTGTGTAGTTGATCCCGGGGTGGGCACTGCCCGTCGAGGAATCATCTTAAAATCTGGCGATTACACCTTTGTGGGACCGGATAACGGATTATTTACCTTTGTCATGGGGGATAATGCCCAGGCCTGGGAGCTGATCAATCAAGAATATTCACTCCCCAACCCGGGATCCACTTTTCATGGCAGGGATATTTTTGCACCGGCGGCCGCCTATGCTGCCCTGGGTGTGCCAGGTCATGACTTTGGTCCGCCTGTCGTCGATCCCGTACTATTGTCCCCTCCCAAGTTGGAACGTGAGACCTCAGGTTTGTTGATTGGAGAGATCCTCTTTGCGGACCGGTTCGGAAATCTGCTTACCAGTCTGGGGAAATTTCAAAAATCAACAGATGGAAGGATCACTCTAAAAACCTCGCTCGCCCAACCAGCAGGCCCAGTGCCTGAAGTGCGCTTTCCCGTGAAGGATCTGGCGGTTGAACTTGAAGATGGCACGATTCTCCACTGGGCGGATACTTTTGCCCAGGTGGCTCCAGATTCTTGCGGCTTCCTAGTGGGAAGCAGCGGATTGATCGAAATTGTCGCCAACCAGCAAAGCGCTGCTGACAGGTTGGGTTTACGGAGCGGCGATCCAATAACGCTCAGGGCACAGGGAGAACTTAATGGATAAATTTATCATTCAAGGAGGCTTTCCGCTCGATGGGGAAGTTACGCCATCCGGAAATAAAAATGCAGCCCTTCCCATCCTGGCAGCTTGCTTGCTCACGGATGAGCCAGTGATATTGCATAACATCCCGAATATTCGCGATACGGAGACCATGCGGGCGTTGATCGAAAGTCTTGGAGTAAGCGTAGACCCGCTGAACGAACATTCCTGGCGGATTCAGGCTAAAAGCGTCCATTCTGCGGAGCTCGATCCTCAACTGTGTCGTGATATACGGGCTTCGATCCTGCTAGCGGGCCCGATGTTTGCCCGAGTTGGCAAATTGAGACTGCCTCCCCCGGGTGGCGATGTCATAGGACGCCGCAGGGTTGACACCCACATAATTGCCCTCGAAACGCTTGGGGCGCAAGTGGACTACAACCGGGCAGAAAAATACTTCCAGTTTTCTGGTGGCCGCCCAACGGGCGCCAATATTCTGCTAGACCATGCCAGCGTCACGGCGACCGAAAACGTAATTATGGGAGCGGTAACCGCCAAGGGCACCACGGTGATCCGCAACGCTGCCTCCGAACCTCATATTCAGGAGCTGTGCCACTTCCTGAACACACTGGGAGCCCAGATCGAGCATATTGGATCCAACACACTTCAGATTCATGGAGTTCCCCGGCTAGGCGGTGGAGAGTATTCAATTGGTGCAGATTATCTCGAAGTTGTCAGCTTCATAGGGGCAGCCGTGGTTACTCGAGGATCCATCCGGATTCGCAGAGCAGGGGTCGAGCATCTTGACATGATCCGCCTTGTTTTTCAGCGGCTGGGCGCAGGCTGGGAGGTAGATGGCGATGACGTAATTGTGCCTGCAGAACAAAAACTCACCATTGAACCGGATTTAGGCAACACAATTCCGGAAATCAGTGTGATGCCATGGCCTTCCTTTCCAACGGACTTGATGAGTGTCGCTATTGTAATGGCAACTCAGTCACAGGGAAGTATCCTGTTCCACGATTGGATGTACGAGGGGCGGATGTATTTTACGGACAAGTTAAAGGGGATGGGAGCCCATATCGTGTTGTGCGATCCCCATCGTTGCATCGTCCAGGGACCAACCCAATTAATTGGAGAAAATGTAGAGAGCCCAGATATCCGGGCAGGCCTGGCATTGGTCCTCGCCGCGCTGGCCGCGCAGGGTCAATCTATCATCCGGAATGTTGGACAAATTGATCGCGGTTACGAGAGAATCGACGAGAAGCTTAGCGCTCTTGGAGCCCAGATTGTAAGAGTAAAATGAGCCAGGCGCTAATCTTCTTTTTCAGATTCTTTTACAACGTCGAGAAATTCATCAACGATTTCCCGGAGCATTGGTTCAGGAAGTGCTCCGACCTGACGGTGAACGACCTTTCCGTCAGCGACGAAAAGCATAGTTGGAATGCCCTGCACCTGGTAGTGGTAAGCCCACTTAGGGTTCTCATCGGTATTGACTTTCGCCACCAGTAATTCGCCGGCGCGCTCTTTAGCCAGTTTTTCCAAAGTGGGCGCGACCATACGACACGGACCACACCAGGGGGCCCAAAAATCTACAATAGCAGGGATAGAAGATTCCAGGACAGTTTTTTCGAAGGCATCATCGGTAACATGGACGGGTTCGTCGTTCACATTTCGCTCCTATTGATGAATTCGTGAATTATCCACTCACTGAATTCCCTTCCGGATTTCTGAGAAATCTCTCGTTTGTTGGTCTATTAAGTATAGCATGTTGCTGGGTAAATGTCATGTATAATGAGAATGATGAACACCAACCTTGGCCTGCGTGCCAGTGCCTACAAAGTGGCCACACCGGTTTTTCAGGGCCCTCTAGATTTGTTGCTTCAATTGATTGAGAGCGCTCGGCTGGATATAACCAAACTGGCTCTGGCGCAGGTGACGGACCAATTTTTGGAGCATTTGAGAAACCTCGAAGACCACCGTGCGGAAGAAGTCTCCTTTTTTCTGGTCATCGCTGCAAAGTTGGTACAGATAAAGTCTGAGGTACTTCTACCACGGCCTCCGGTGCGTGAAGAGGGTGAAGAGGATCCGGGA
>DASQQR010000459.1:0-7908 GCA_035643335.1 Anaerolineales bacterium | reverse complement strand
GTTAAAACTGGTGATAATCGCGATTTTCCTCTACGAAGCGGTTTTACCGGAACAATCGCCCAAAGTGTCATTTTGAATCTCCCTGGTCGTCTATCTCAGTTTCGAAAAGGTTACAGGCTGATTGCCTCTTTCGTATCCTCTCAATAAATCGGGAGAGCTGTGGATCCGAAATGTGCCTGATGGCATTTTGAATCCACAACCCCCTACTTTATATAACGAATTTTTGAGCGGGCGATTACAGTTGTGTTCAAAATCGTTGTTTACCTTCTTCTCCAAAAAGTAAAAAACGATGTATCAGTTCAGCAACTTACCTGCAAATAACAGCACCTCCTTGGCCAACTGAGTGCGCTCCGCCGGTGTATGCATGAGAGTATTGGTCACCAAAGCTTCGATACCCAGTGAGCGCACTTCATCCGCTTGAGTTTTATCCACATGATCTAAGACAAATCCACTCAGCAGTCCGGTTTCCCCGGCCGATCCATAATGTCCAGCGACGGCCAGGGCGGAAGGTTGCACGCCCAATTCGGCATACATCTTGGCCGCCGGGCCCCTGACTGCTTCGCCACCGATAATCGGTGAGACTGCGACAACGGGGCAGCCCTTTGCTGTGGCTGGCACAAACGTACCCGGTTCTCGCCCCAGTGGCTCCTTTGCGACCCACCTCGATTGGTTACCCAGAATCGCCAAGATCGGATCGATGCTGACCCAAGGGTTAGACGGACAGATCACGATTAACCGGGCCTCGTTTAGCGCTTCTAGAACCCCCGGCGCGGGCAGCGCCTGCTCCGCCCGCTGGAATTCAAAGCCAGTCACCCTCGGACGGCATTGGCGGCGAACAAAGTATTCCTGGAAATGCAGTTCTCCTTCATCGGTATACACCAGAGTGGGCACGGGCGCGTCGCTCATGGGAAGTACCGCTGGCCCAACGCCCCAGGCTTCGCAAAATCTGCGGGTAACCTGGCTGAGGGTATTGCCCTCATGGATGAGCCGGGTACGCTCCAGGTGGGTGCCCAAATCCCGATCGCCCAGCCGAAACCAGACCGGTCCGCCCAATTCCGCCAGGCTTTGCAGGGCATTCCAGGTCTCGTTGGCTCGTCCCCAGCCGGTGGCTGGGTTGGCAGAGCCCGCCAGGGTATAACAAACTGTGTCAAGATCCGGACAAATTTTGAGACCCAAATGTTCGAAATCATCACCAGTATTGACAATTACGGTCAGGTCTTCAGGGGGCAAGTTCCGGGCCAGGCCGTCCACAAGCTTGGCCCCTCCCACCCCGCCCGCAAGGGCAACGACTTTCATAGGCCAGCTACAGGTAACGGGTTACCTCCTCCAAGGGACGCCGCGGGCGTCGCTCCGGGATGACCGCCGGATATCCCAGCAAGACCATGCCCTGGGGGTCCCAGCAGTAAGGCAAATCCAGGGCGTTTCTTACGGTTTCCTTGGCAAAGAGCGGTGAACAAACCCAGACGCCGCCCAAACCCTCCGCATGAGCCGCCAATAACAACGTACCTGCGGACAAGGCCACGCCCTGCACCCCCATGATGTACTCAGCCTGCTGGCGCTCAGGGTCTGGATAGCTATCTCCAACGGTTGGGTCCAGGCAGAGCAAGATGACCACCGGCGCTTGCAGAATTCGATCTCGGGAGTGCGCAACCAGTTTACCAGCCTCCTCATCGGAAAGTCCATCGGCCAGCAGATCCCTGTGAAAATCCGCGCCCATCTGCTCCGCCAGAAGGGCCTTTGCCTCGACTGTGGTGAGCACGACAAAACGCCATGGCTGGCGGTTATGCGCAGAGGGCGCCCAGGTGGCTGTCTCCAAAATCCGCTCAAGCAGCTCAGAATCAATCGATTCGGGCAAGAAACGACGAACCGAGCGCCGGGAATGTAGGAATTCCAGGAGTCCTGTGGGTTGTAGAGCAAGTTCCATTAGCGCGCCGTGACGCTATCGGGTTCAATCTTATACATCACGCGCACCATCCCGGGTTTAATACCTTTGTACTTGGCGGTACCGGTATATTTGCCGGCCAATTCGTCAATATGCTCCCTGGCCCCCTCCCTGGTTATTTCTGCCACGTGGCCCCGGACTTGAATATAATGGTAATAGTCGTCAGGATCGTGAATGAGTAGAGCCACCTTTCGCCGCCTACGCATGTTGTGATCTTTCACCCGCCCTTTGGTTGAATTTACCAAAAGGTGTTCACCATCTGTATTAAACCAAACCATGGTCAGCTGCGGAGAACCATCGTCCATGATGGTCGCTAATTGGGCATAGGCCTTCTTGCTGTCTTCCAATAAATCTTGATGGGTTTGAGGAATTAAGTCCAGACTCAACTTGTCCTCCTTGCAACTCGTTAAATGACAATCACGCGACCGGCTATGCAGTTTGCCACACAAGCCAATACATCGTCCCCTTTCTAAGCTCCTCCTAATTCTATCGCGGGAAGTTAATAAGTAGATTAAAGCCGATTTCGGCTCGCGAAAATCGCCTGGGCAAGATCCAAAATCCCAAAGATGCCGAGTTCCGTGGCTTATCGGCCCCGCGCCAAGTGGAGTCGAGCGCCGAACCAGGTCAGCTGGCCAAAACGCGAGGCTTAACGGAACAAATCCAGTTCCTTTGGCCGCAGCAATTCCCGCAGGCATGCCTCTCGCAGGGGATAAGGAAAGCCGCGCAGGTGTACCACCGGAGTGCCCTCCGCGGCTTGGCCCATTACTAGAGAAGCGGCCGCAGCCAGCTCATCGGCGACACCTACCTGGGTCACGCGCAAGTTGTATCCGAACATGTCTGGGCGGCCGCGCAAGTCCATCAGGCCCGGCAGCCCCGACAGGCCAATGGCCACCCCCATCGTGCCCATGCGCCAGGCCCGGCCATGCGAATCGATGATCAAAACACCTAACCTGGCGCCGCTTGCGGCCTCCAAACCTGCTCGGATCTTCTGTGCAGAAGCATCCGGATCCAGAGGCAGCAATAGCACCCACTCCTCACCCGGGATATCCTCTCGCTTGACATTGGAATGGTCGATCCCCGCGTTGGCGCAGACGAAACCCAGGCGATGTTCGACAATGATCACTTCCTTGCGCGTACGCAGGACCTGGTTGCTCTCGCTAAGGATCACTTCCAGGAGACGGGGATCCTTGCCGATCTCTCCGGATAATTGGAGCGCCCGCGGCGAGGGCGCGACGGAATCCAGATTGACGAACCGGCCCTCAGACTTCGAGACGATCTTCTGAGCCAAAATCAGGATATCCCCATCGCTCAAAGTCAGGCCCGCTTCTGCCACCGACTGAGAGATAATCCCCACCAAATCATCACCCGGCTGAATCAGCGGAATCCTCGGAAGTGGCGTCAAGATCAACGTCATTATTTGTCTCCTGGGATCCCGGTGACAGCGAAGCTGGCAGTTTTTACACCGTAATATTTATTCAGGCTGATTGCAATAGCCGTGAGGCCCTCTATGACCACGGCGTTGTCCAGGTCTCCCGCATAATAAGCGCTCAACCCAGCCGCGCTGGCCAGATCCATTACTACCTGAGCCGCATCCAGGTCGTCAGCGCATACCAGCACATCCGCCTGCAGCGATCCTCCAACCTTCTTGGTAAGCAAGTGCGCGGGGATGTTTTGAAAAGCAGCCACCACACGGACGCTGGGCCCCAGTCTGTTTTGAGCCATGCGGGCGGCGGATGGCGGAGCCGGCGGCCTCGGATCACGAAAATCAACTCTGGCCGTAGCATCCACCAGGATCTTGCCCTGCAAATCCTTCGCCAGCCCCTCTATGGCCGACTGGTGGGCGGAGTGAATCACGGTCAGCACACAGATATCCGCGTTGCGAGCCGCCTGCGCGTTCACCATCCCTCTGACCACATCTCTTCCAACCTTTTCGTTTAGTTCCGCAGCTGTTTTTTGCGCTTTCTCCGCCTGTCGCGAGCCGATGATGATCGGGTAACCCGCGCTCGCCCAGCGCAAAGCCAATCCAGGCCCCTCCTTGCCCGTACCCCCCAGGATTGCCAATGTCGGCAACGAGTATGTTCCCATCTCAGGGGCATTCGTCATAGAGTTCTCCCAAAATATATTCTTCGATACTCAAATTTTAACTCACAAAGCCACTACTCCCCACCAATCTCTTGAATTTCAAGCACTTCAATGGAGCAGGTTCAAAGCTGACTTCTACGCCCGGGGGACATGGGTTTCGTATCGCTCCCACACCTTCGATGCCAGCTCGCGCGCCCTGGCAGCAATGTTTCCCTCATCCAGCGTCAGCAACTGCCGGTCTTTCATCAGCACTTTGCCAGCCACAATGGTGGTAGTGACCATGCTCTCGTGAAACCCAAAGATAATGTGCCACGGCAAATTCTCCGGAGTGACCGGTGTCTGAGGGTGATAATCGATAAAGATGATATCGGCCAGCGCGCCCGGAGCTAAGACGCCAAGAGGCCCTTCATGAAAGAAGACCTCGGCTAACCTGGCATTGTTATAAGCGGCCATCTGAGCTACGTCTGTGCCGGACATGCGACGGGGGTCGCGGTGCCAGACCTTGTGGAGCAAATAAGCCGTCTTCCACTCTTCCCACATGATGTGAGAGAACCCATCCGTCCCCAGGCACACGCTGGCCCCGGCGCGCATTAGCGATTCCACCTGGGCCACACCAACGCCGTTGTTCATATTGGAGCGCGGTTGGTGCGAGACCCACGTGCCGCTTTGCGCCAAAAGCGATATCTCCCGCGCATCCACGTGGACGGCATGAGCCACAATCGTTTTGGGACCCAGGATTTCGTGTTTTTGGAGACGATCAACGATACGCAGGCCTGATTTGGCCAGGCTGTCATATTCATCGGCCTCGTGTTCAGCTACGTGTATATGAAATCCGGTCTCGCCGGGCGCAGCCTCCCGGCAAGCCGTCAAGGTCTCTTCGGACAAGGTCAAACTGGCGTGCAGACCGAATGTGGCTGCCACCCGTCCCTGGGCAACCTTCTCCTTCCGGGTGCGATCGATGAAACGCAGGTTTTCCTGGATGCCAGCTTGAGCTTTCTGATCTCCGTCCCGATCCGTGACTTCGTAGCACAACACCGCCCGAGCCCCCGACTCTTCGACAGCTCCGGCGATGACATCCAGGGAACCATCGATCGCATCAGGCGAAGCATGGTGATCAATTAACGTCGTGGTTCCATGCTTGATGGCATCCGCCAACATTACTAGGGCGGAGAAACGCACATCTACCGGTCTCAGGGACTTGTCCAGCGGCCACCATAGCTTCTGCAATATCTCCGGGAAATCCTTGGGAGCAGGTCCAGGGATCGCCATCCCGCGGGCGAAAGCACCGTAGAAATGGGTGTGAGCACAAATATTCCCCGGCATCACATACTGCCCGGCCGCGTCCAGGCGCTCCTCTTGCGGATATTGGGCGAGCAATTCCGCCTGGGGGCCAAGCTCAGCGATGCTGCCGTCGGAAACGCGCACCGCCTGGCCCTCCAGAATACGGTTGGGCTCCCCCCAGGTAATCAAAGTTCCGTTTGTAATGATCATTTTATCCACCTCTAGCCGGAGTAGAAATCAAGAAAGCGCCGTCGAGGATTCCGGTTTGGTCCCTTCCAGATCAATCAAAGACTGCCAGCCGGTTCGGATCGCGCTGGGCTGCAAAGGCATCCAGGATGTGGCGAGGCTTGGTGCGCTCACCCGACAGGATCCCGGGGATCTCATCCTGGCCGAAAAAGGCTATCTCCGAAGTTTCATTGCTGGGACGGGCATGTCCATCGATCAAATCGCAAAGGAAGACAATTTTGAATGCGTGGAAGATCTCCAGCGGTCCAGTCCGGTTGGCGTCATAAATGCCTATTACTCTACAGGCTCTGACTCGGAAACCGGCCTCCTCGAAAACCTCCCGTTCGACCGCCTGGGACGGCACATCGCCGACATCAGCCCAGCCACCCGGCATAGTCCAGCCGTTGTCCGCCCGTTCACGCACCAACAATAATCTACCCTGGCGAAAAACCGCCCCGCGCACGTCCACCCGGGGCGTGGCATATCCAACCTGGGCCAGAAATATGTTTGTCAGCAGCCTGTAATCCAAGTCCAAATGAGAGGTGATGATCTCCGCGGCTATTTCGGTTAATCGCTGGTAGCGCTCACGCTGGTATTCGTTCTCAGCGTAGTGCATGCCGGTCTGGGACAAAGCCTGAATTTCTCGCGCCCACTCAAGCCAGCGCGGTGGCTCCTGGTTCTTCAATTGGCACCCTTTGTGATATCCTTAGCGTCCTTTCTTTCAAGAAATCGGAGCCTATTCCTTAAGGCCCCAGCACTCACATTAACTGGATAGCTTCTTAAACTGCCGCAGGATATGCTCCTGGTCCACCGGCAGCCGGTCCACACGCACGCCCACGGCGTTATAAATGGCATTGGTGATTGCCGGGGTGATCGGAATGCTGGAGATTTCCCCGACACCCTTGGCCCCGTACGGCCCATCCGTGGTGGGCTGCTCGATAATAATGGAGATGATCTCCGGGGTGTGCACGATGGAAGGCATCCGGTAGCGTGCCAGGCGGTCCGTAACCGGAACCCCATCTTCGGTGATGAAGTGCTCGGTGAGGGCATTCCCCAGTCCCATCATCACCCCGCCCTCTACCTGACCCTGCAAACCAAGCGGATTGATAGCCTTACCAACATCGTTAGCCGCGATGACACGTAGCACACGCACCTCTCCGGTTCGAGTGTTAACCTCGACCTCAGCCGCCTGGGCGGCGAAAGAGAAGGCGAAATGCATATCACCACCCGCTCCCAATGGTTGGGTCTCGGGTGCCCAATATTCATACAATGCCCGGGCTTCCAGTCCTTCAGCCTTCATCTCCTTAACCACCTGGCCCAGAGGGATAGCGTGCCCATTTACCCGCGCAAGGCCCTCTACGAAACGGATCTGATCTGGAGGGCGGTCATATTTCTCCGCCAGAGTTGTGGCCATGGCCTGGCGAAGTACCTGGGCGGCACCACGGGCAGCGTTCCCACTGACGTATGTTTGGCGGGATGCCGTGGTAGGGCCACCATCCGGCGTCAGGTCTGTGTCCGAGAGCAGCACCCGGACTTGAACCGGTGGTATCTTGAATTCCTCGGCCACGATCAGCTGCAGGACGGTAACCAGGCCCTGCCCGATCTCCGCGGAAGAGGTGCGCACCTCAAACATCCCATCGGGATACAGCTCAACTTCTGCAGCGGCCTTGTCGGGCGCACCACCACCCAGGCCGGTGTTCTTATAGGCGACTGCAAAACCCCAGGCCCGGCGAAGATGGGGCGCATCCTTGACGACCTGCACTCCAAAGGGCGACGCGGATGCTTTCGCTCTACCCCCACCGGATTCCCGTACCCGGCAAATCTCGGACTTGACCCGGTTAATGCACTCAACCAGCCCGACGCTCTCTCGCAAGAGCTGTCCCGTGTTGGTGACACTGCCCAGGCGTAGCGCGTTCTTCAAGCGGATTTCCACCGGATCCAATCCCAATTTGCCCGCCAGCATGTCTATCATGCTCTCAACGGCAAAACAGGATTGGGTAACCCCAAACCCTCGAAAAGCGCCCGCGGGAGGGTTATTTGTGTACATAGCATAACAATCCGCGCGAGCAGCCGGCACATCATAGGGACCAGAAGAATGCGTGGTGGCACGTGTCATGACCTTCTCGCCCAGAGAAGCGTAAGCGCCGGTGTCCCCGTAAAGCCCAGATTCCACCGCGGTCAGTTGGCCATCTCGCCGGGCGCCGATCTTCACCCGGATCTGGGTGGCGTGGCGCTTGGGATGAACCAGCAAGCTCTCGTGCCGGTCGAAGAGCAGCTTCACCGGGCGGCCAGTCGCTCGGGCCAATAGCGCGGCATGAATTTGTCCAGCGATATCTTCCTTACCGCCGAAGCCACCCCCGATCATCATCCCGCGGACG